>CAZTPB010000026.1:0-16726 GCA_964614555.1 uncultured Bacteroides sp. | reverse complement strand
ACATGGATTGTCTGATGTGCCTGCGCATCCGCCAATCGAAGATGCCGCGTCTGCATGAGCGTCTTTCGAAAGTCGAAACGCTACGTTTTATCGAAAAAGAAGAAAAAATGTAAGCAAAAACAGCAAAAAAACAACAAAAAAGTAATCTGTATCAAATAAATGCTGTATATTTGCACCCATAAATAAACAAAGGTAGAAAAATAATCTTATTCTAAAAACAACTTAATCAGCTAAAAGCAAAGCAATGAAAAAGGTCTTTTTCAACACATTGATGGTAGCCGGCATTTCCGGCATGATGGTAGGATGTGCAGACGACATCGAAAACCTCTATGATCCTGATTATATGACTGCCAAGCAGGAATATGAATCGCAATGGAAAAAACAGTTCGGCACGATTGACCCCCAGCAGGATTGGGGATTCGGAAGTGACGCAGAAGCACAGGCTGTAGCCACACGTTGGGCGAACACCTCCCAAAATCAATGGGAAGAATCTGTGATTGTGCCCGACAGCATTACTGCCGGTGAGGTAGAGAAAGTGCTTGCCGTCTTCAACCAGAAGATTGATGCCAAAGATGGTGTCAATGTCAATTGGTCAGAATTCTTTGTCCAGCACGTCTATCAGGGTAACAATTCTTATGTCACAGAGCCTGACCAAAACGGTTACATACAGACATTGGAAAACGTCAAACTTGACAATTTGAGAACTGCATATACCGATGCAGAGGGCAATCTCGTTTATGAACATGTGAACAATTTCAACTGCTCGTACGGTAGCATCATGCTGATGCAGGCAAGCGGTACAGAAGGTTTTGCATATACCAATCCCAAAGACAGCGGCAAAGAATATTACGACTATGTCATCAAAGAGATTGACGGAGCCTACTATGTGGGATTTGATTTCCGTAGTGAAGACCCGAATGCCACAGTGCTTGCAGACGGCATCTACAACGATTGGATTATAAAGATTTCACCGGCTGAATACAAGAATGCCAAGCGCATCATCTGCGAAGACCTCGGAAATATTGGCGACTTCGATTTCAATGACATTGTGTTTGATGCCTATATCACTTGGTCTTGGAATGGCACAGAGAATGTGCCGGAAGCAGTCATTTCAGTGAAGGCCGCCGGTGGTACACTGCCCATCTACATCAATGGCGTAGAAGTACATGAAGCCATGGGCGTACCCACCAACGTCATGGTAAATACCGGTGCCGCAAACGGCGTGAGTGCTCCTGCAGCCATTTTCCGTGTACCGGCTTCAAGCGAAAACATCATCGACATCGAAGTGAAAGTGAACGGTGCTCTGGTACTTGAAGCTCCCCAAGGTGATGCTCCCCAAAAAATCTGTGTACCCACCACATTCAAATGGTGCACCGAACGTACCAACATCAAGGATGCATATGCAGGCTTTACAGCATGGACACAGGATGTCACCAGCAATACCGACTGGTATAATTCGCCGATTGAAGGCACTGTAATGGAATAAACGGTTTACTTTTATGATTGAAGCGGGAAGCTTTGCACAAGTTGCAAGATTTCCCGCTTTTTTTTCGTACCTTTGCAGCAAACAATAACACAGTGAAAAAAGATGGCACAACCTTTGGCAGAGCGTCTGAGGCCGCGGACACTCGACGAATACATCGGCCAGAAGCATTTGGTAGGAGAGGGAGCTGTGCTCCGCAAGATGATTGATGCCGGACGCATCTCTTCGTTCATCCTTTGGGGACCTCCGGGGGTGGGGAAGACCACGCTGGCACAAATCATCGCCAACAAACTGGAGACCCCCTTCTATACACTCAGTGCCGTCACCTCGGGGGTGAAGGATGTGCGCGAGGTCATCGATCGCGCAAAGAGTGGCCGCTTCTTTTCGCAGGCAAGTCCCATCCTCTTCATCGACGAAATACACCGCTTCAGCAAATCGCAGCAGGACTCTTTGCTCGGAGCGGTAGAGAAGGGGGTGGTCACCCTCATCGGTGCCACCACGGAGAACCCATCGTTCGAGGTCATCCGCCCACTCCTTTCGCGCTGCCAGCTCTATGTGCTCAAGTCGCTGGAAAAAGACGATTTGCTCGAACTGCTGCACCGTGCCATCACCACCGACGAGCAGATGAAGGCCCGCCACATCACTTTGCAAGAGACCGACGCCCTGCTCCGCTATTCGGGAGGCGACGCACGCAAGCTGCTCAACATCCTTGAACTGGTCGTAGAGGCCGATGCCGACAAGGAGGTCACCGTCACCGACGAGAAAGTGGTAGAGCGTCTGCAACAGAATCCTTTGGCCTACGACAAGGACGGTGAACTGCACTACGACATTATTTCCGCCTTCATCAAAAGCATCCGTGGCTCTGACCCCGACGGTGCGCTCTATTGGCTGGCCCGTATGATAGAGGGTGGGGAAGACCCAGCCTTCATTGCCCGCCGCCTTGTCATCTCTGCTTCTGAAGACATCGGCCTTGCCAACCCCAATGCCCTCCTGCTTGCCAATGCAGCCTTTGACGCTGTGATGAAAATCGGTTGGCCCGAGGGGCGCATCCCCCTTGCCGAAGCTACCGTCTATCTGGCCACAAGCCCCAAGAGCAACTCTGCCTATATGGGCATCAACACGGCTGTTGAACGGGTGCGCGAGACGGGCAACTGCCCCGTGCCCCTGCACCTGCGAAATGCCCCCACCAAACTGATGAAGCAGCTCGGCTATGGCAAGGACTACAAGTATGCCCATGCCTACGAGGGGCATTTTGTAGAGCAACAATTCCTCCCCGACGAATTGAAGGATGCCCGCTTCTGGCAGCCACAGGACAATCCCGCCGAAGCCAAGCTCAAAGAGCGTATGCAACAACTCTGGGGCGAGAGGTTTAAGTAAATCCGCACCTTAGGATGTTGAACTTTTGACTATACTGCTTGCCACTTTATCTCAATGCCGATGCGAATTATTATTGCGAGAAAATTGAGTGATGTGTTGTCTATGACAGAGGATTTGCCTACTTTTGTAGCACGAAAAAGACGATACGTAAAAAAAGGGATTATAGACAAATGAAGATAGTGATACTCGACGGCTATGCCGCCAACCCCGGAGACTTGTCGTGGAAGGGGATTGAAGAATTGGGAGAGTGTACGGTGTACGACCGCACGATGCCTGACGAGCTGCTCGGACGAGCCGCAGGTGCGGAGGTGCTGCTGACAAACAAGGTGGTGATTGGCCGGGAGGCGATGGAGGCATTGCCCGAGCTGAAATACATCGGTGTATTGGCTACGGGATATAATGTGGTGGACATCAGCGCAGCGCGTGAGAGGGGCATCGTGGTAACGAACATACCGGCATACAGTACGGCTTCGGTGGCACAGATGGTGTTTGCCCACTTGCTGAACATCACGCAGAGGGTAGGGCACTATGCGGCTGAAAACCGCGGTGGCAAATGGAGTCGCAATACGGACTTTTGCTATTGGGACACACCGCTGACGGAATTGGCCGGCAAGCGTATGGGCATCGTCGGCCTGGGAAACACAGGCATGGCAACGGCCCACATTGCTTTGGCTTTCGGCATGGAGGTGGTGGCATTCACCTCCAAAGCACAAGGGGATTTGCCGCAAGGCATCACACGGTTGTCACTCGACGAACTCTTCCGAGAGGCTGATGTGGTAAGCCTGCACTGCCCCTTAACGGAGACGACACAAGGGCTGGTGAATGCCGGGTGCTTGCGGACGATGAAGCCGACGGCTATCCTTATCAATACGGGCAGAGGGCCGCTGGTGGACGAACAGGCGCTGGCTGATGCACTGAACGAAGGACGCATTTGTGCGGCCGGACTTGATGTGCTCGCACAAGAGCCTCCCTGTGCCGACAATCCTTTGCTGACGGCCCGCAACTGCTTCATCACACCGCATATCGCCTGGGCTACGCAGGAGGCTCGCACGCGCCTGATGCAGACAGCGGTGGAGAATCTGAAAAGCTATGCTTCAGGGAATCCGATAAACAATGTGGCGGAGTAACTGATAGTTGACAAATCATAATTCATAAACAAATAATCCATGGCTTTCCCTTCTTTCATGGAAATTCTCGATTTTATCGGGACATTCGCTTTTGCCATCAGTGGCATCCGTTTGGCTTCGGCCAAGCATTTTGATTTGTTCGGTGCCTACGTGGTGGGACTTGTCACCGCTATCGGTGGCGGTACACTCCGCGACCTGATGTTAGGTGTCACCCCCATTTGGATGACCAATCCCATGTATCTCATCTGTACGGGCATTGCATTGGTGTGGGTCATCATCTTCGGCAAGCGCATCATCAACCAGCAGGTGACATTCTTCATTTTCGACACCATCGGTCTTGCACTGTTCACCGTGGTTGGAGTGGAAAAGGCACTCGACCTCAACTTCCCGCTATGGGTAGCGGTCATCATGGGTACCATTACAGGTGCTGCAGGAGGGGTCTTCCGCGATGTGTTCATCAACGAAATCCCCCTCATCTTCCGCAAGGAGATTTATGCATTGGCGTGTGTGGTGGGCGGCCTCTGCTACGGCTTGTGCAACCATTTGGGGGTGGATATCATTGTGAATGAATGCATCAGCGGAGCGGCCGTCTTTCTGGTGCGCATTCTGGCTGTGAAGTATCACATCTCTTTGCCCACATTGAAGGGAGAGGAATGAATCACATTCCTCCGATGCGTCCCTTGCCAGTCACCGTCTCTGCACTGACTTTCATGCGTCGGCAATAAGGAGAGTTCGGGAAACGGATGGTAGCTTTACCCTCGGCATCGGTTACCACGTTCGGTTCCCAATAGAGTGTACGACGGAAATCCTTCTCGTCAGGCAGGTCGGTGTAGGTATAATCGGGGGTATAGAATTGCAGGGCAGGAGAGAAGCCCTGTACCTTTGTACGGCGGTGCCCCTTACGGTCCTGATAGCTGAAGTAGTCTTCGCGGACAAAGATACTGACCACCACTGCCCGACTGTCGATAAAAGAATCTACGCTGAAGTCGCTCTGTATGCGCATGGCCAGTTCAGCATTGGGTTTGTCACTGATGGCAATAGCCTCCACATCGTTGATGGTGAGTTCGTTGAGGTTAAGGCTCGTGGGGGTATTGCTTTCCAAAAACCATCCACCCGTACCCACGCGATTGATAAAGAAGCGCACAGGACGTCCCTTGTAGGTAGCTTCCACTCCGCCGGCTGTGTCGGTGCTACAGGTAAAGTAGGTGTTTGTTTTTTCCAACCATTCATAGAACTCCATGAGATAATCTTCGCCCGTATCATCCATCCGCATCCGTTCGTCCTCCATATCATAGATGAGATTGTTCCATTTGCGGATAAACGGCGACTGCCACTCTTTTGCAGCCTCGATACTGACGGCAGGGAGCAGATTTTCCCATCGTTTTTTGTCGTCTTCATCATAACTTTGCAAGAGTGTGTCCGGCTGCACAGCCATCAGGTTACCATCAGTAGCCTGTCGGACATAGAGTGTCATCTCGTCGGGAGCATACCTCCTTGTCGGTGGGCTGGGTATCTTTTCCATATTCACATTCATCTCGCGTGCTTTGTCTTTTTGGAATGTGGTGATTTTCGTCACCCACCGGCCATAGAAATCATCGGCCATAAAAGCGAATTTGCCTAATGAGTCGCTAAAGGCTGTGCCCACACGATTGTCTCCGTTCTCATTGTACATCCACACCTGCATCTCCACGCCTTTCTTGATGCGGTTGCGGAAGGTGGACGTAAGGTCTCCTCTGATGAGAATGCCTTCTTCGATAGGATATTTCACTACAAAGTCGTGCGGACGTGTCATCTGTGCCCAGTCATACTTGCGCCATCCTTGTGTGCAGAGCAGGAGGTCGAGTGCCATTTGCCGGGTGCGGTCGTCCGATTGGAAATACCAGTCAATGTCGTGAATATATCCTTTCAGCTCCGACCCTAAGAGAAGATTGGCCATGATGCCTCCGCCATAGACGCTGTTGACGGGAGTATCCCGGTCGGCATCTCGCACACTCACGGAGAAGCAGGCAGGCAGGGGCTGTTGGTTTTCGTCCGTCACCTGAAAGTTCATCTCCACCATCTCTTTCGGCTGGTAGCTCTCTTTGCCTGATGTGCAGGCGATGACGGCTTTCCCTTTGACGGGCACAAAGGCGAGGCGTTCGGCATAAATACGTCCTTCGGCGTCAAAAAGGGTAATCTGATTGATTCCGGCAGGCATAAGCCGCTTGGGAAGCGTAAGCATGGCCGTCTGTTGTCCCTGCCATTGTATTTGCTGGAAAAGGATGACTTTACCGTGGCACATCACCGTGAGTCCCAATGCTTTCGTTGTGTCCATCCGTTCGCTACGCGTCATCTGCACCATCATTTGGTCAGCACGCAGGTTGTTGACATTCATCACCACACCTTGAGGTTCAGCAGCAGGAAGGTCAAACCGTTTGGGCTTGTTTCCTTCCGTCACGACCTCTACGTAATAGCTGTCACCGGGCATGGGGGTAAGGTTGAATTTTCCCATACCATCGTGCAAAGTGGTGATGGTGCCCAATTGCTCCTGCCGTCCGTTGCAGATGATGCCGTTTACGGACAAGGAGTTTCCCCGCTTGTCTGTAGCTTTGAATGCTACGGTAGTAGGAATCCCTGTCACCAAATGTCCCCCTTCGGGGAAGAATTGCATTCGGATGTCCTTTATCCTTTCTGCTTTCGGACGCATCTCCGGCAGTTTCTCTGTGGTAGAGCGTCCGACCATGGCGGGACGATCATACATGTCACGCCCCTCCTTTTGCGGAGCGGTGAAGATGGGGAACACACGCGAAAAGACAGGGGCATCTTCCCAGTTGAGCATGACGGCCGTGTAAGCACGCACTTCATAATAGCCCGGATGCAGCAAGGTCTTCAGTGAGATTTGTCCGCTGCATTGCCCGTTCTCAATCTTCAGTTTCTGTGTCTCCAACACCCGCCCTTCGGGAGTCAGCAGTTCGACATAGAGCACCCGGCTCAATTGGGTATGCTGGTTGTTGTTTTGCGGATTGACCACATAAGCCTTGTACCAGATAGTTTCTCCCATGAAATAGCCTGTATTGTCGAAGTGCAGATAGACATGTTCGCGCGGGTACATTTCATTATATGTAAGAATATTGCGCACGAAGCGTGCAAGGCTGTCAGCCTGTGGCGGAAGTGGTGTTCTCTCTGTCTGTTGTGCCCAAAAAGGCAATGCACTTAAAACCATCATGCATAGAAGAAGGCTACAAGTGATGATTTTGGTTAAAAATCTGTTTCTCGTCATAATTGTATGAATTTCAAGGTTGGTTATTGTTCTTATCGGCCACAAAAGTAACATTTTTTTCAGACATACACTTTATTGGAGGAAAAAAAGAGGGAATATAACGTCATTTTCTGCCCCATCTGTTTCTTCTTTCCAAAAATAGCAGTATCTTTGCAGCATGGAAAGATGCCGGAGTGGTCGATCGGGCCGCACTCGAAATGCGGTGAACGGGCAACTGTTCCCAGGGTTCGAATCCCTGTCTTTCCGCATCGTTGCATAAAAAAATTTTTCATGTTGAATTTTATCGGGGGATGTGTCTGTGACAGATGCATCCTTTTTTGATAGATTAAAAAAAAACATTCATGGCAAAGGAAAAGACAGTGTTTGTATGCACCCAGTGTGGTAACGATTCGCCGAAGTGGGTGGGGAAGTGCCCCTCGTGCGGAGCATGGAATTCATACGTTGAGCAGGCGGTACGAAAAGAGACATCCCACCAACCGGCTCATCATGCAGTGTTAGGAAGCATCTCCGGCAACAGCCCGAAGCCCCGTCCTTTTCGGGAGATAGAGATAGGCGAGGAAATGCGCCTTGACATGAACGATGCCGAACTGAACCGTGTGCTCGGTGGCGGCATGGTGCCGGGGTCGCTGGTGCTGCTCGGAGGAGAACCGGGCATAGGCAAATCAACCCTTGTGCTACAAACGGTGCTCCGACTGCCGGGCAAACGCATCCTCTATGTCAGCGGTGAGGAAAGTCCCAGACAACTGAAGCTACGTGCCGAACGTATCGGTCATGTGCCGTCGGACGATTGCCTGATTGTGTGCGAGACATCGTTGGAGCACATTTATACCCACATCAAGAATGTGCGTCCCGAACTGGTCATCATCGACTCCATACAGACAATCTCCACTGAAACGGCAGATTCTTCGCCGGGCAGTATCACGCAAGTGCGCGAATGTGCAGCCTCTATCCTGAAGTTTGCCAAAGAGACCGGCACACCGGTCATCCTGATCGGACACATCAACAAAGAGGGGTCATTGGCCGGACCTAAGATATTGGAGCACATTGTTGATGCGGTATTGCAGTTTGAGGGCGACCAGCACTATATGTACCGTATCCTGCGCAGCATCAAGAACCGTTTCGGAAGCACGGCAGAGTTGGGCATCTATGAAATGCGGCAAGACGGCCTCCGCCAAGTGAGCAACCCCAGCGAACTGCTGCTCAGCACCGGACACGAGGGGATGAGCGGCATCTCGGTGGCTTGCACCATCGAAGGTGTGCGCCCCTTCCTGATAGAGACACAGGCATTGGTGAGCACAGCGGCTTATGGCACGCCACAACGGTCGGCTACCGGATTTGACATCCGCCGTATGAATATGCTGTTGGCCGTGTTGGAGAAACGCGTCGGCTTCAAGTTGGCTCAGAAGGATGTATTCCTCAACATTGCCGGCGGCCTTCGGGTAAACGACCCGGCCATCGACTTGTCTGTCATCACAGCCATCCTCAGTAGCAACATGGATGCTCCTGTAGAACACGGCATTTGCATGGCCGGTGAGGTAGGCCTTTCGGGAGAGATACGTCCCGTCGGGCGCATCGAACAGCGTATGGCCGAGGCTGAGAAACTGGGTTTCACCTCCATCATCGTGCCCAAATACAACCTGCAAGGCATTGATAAAAGCAAACACAAAATCGAGATTGTCCCCGTCCGGAAGGTAGAAGAGGCTTTTCGGATAATTTTCGGGTGAGGCTTACATATCGCCCAGATTGGGGAAAAATAGTTTTCAGGTAAAGAAAAAAATCTGTGCAATTTACCATTTACAACATACAATCAGCCATACGGACTACTTCTGATTGGCATTGTACATTGTAAATGGTAAATTCCTTCTATCACTCTTCAATCGTCATCTCTTCGATGAGGTGTGAGCAACCGCCGAATTTGTCGAGGATGAACAGGATGTATCTGACATCCACCACAATGCAACGCTGTTTTTCGTTGTCGAAGCTGATGTCGCCGCTGAGCGACTCCCAATTGCCATCGAATGCGGCTCCGATAAGTTGGCCATAAGCATTCATCACAGGGCTTCCGCTATTGCCGCCGGTAATGTCGTTAGTAGTAATGAAGCATACAGGCAGGCGTCCGTCGCTCATGGCATAGCGCCCATAATCTTTCTTGTTATAGAGTTGCTTCAACTTTTCAGGCACTACAAATTCAGGATTCGATGCATCCTCCTTCTCCATCACACCCTCCAACGTGGTGAAATAGTCGTAGTGCACACCATCTTTGGGATTGTAAGGCTTCACATTGCCATAGGTCAGTCGGATGGTAAAGTTGGCGTCAGGTGATTTCGGGGTGGGGGCATACATCTCGCAAAGCCCGCGCACATAAGTCTTGTGCATCAGGCTGAGTCTGTCTGTCTCCGGGCGCATCTGTGCAACCAACCGGTTGTAGAATTCCCATTTGGCACCCGAATAGGCTGTTGCCAAATCACGTTCGATTGCTTTTACCGTAGGCTTTTTCAAGAATTTCTCCAAGTTCTTTTCATTGCTGAAGATGGAATTGTCGTAGAGGTCATCGATGTAGGCCTCCACATTGCCCTTGTAATTTTTCTCTATGGTAGTGTAGAATGCAGGGAGTTCTTTGGCCATCTCTGCATAGAGAGGAAAGAGCCTCTTGGCCACTTTACGGTCAACCTCGTGGTCATAATCCTTGTTGTGCACGCCTTCGAAAGAGGTGCGGAGAGAAGCTGTCCATTTCTCTACAGCGGCCTTGTCCTTGCGCTTCAAAGCCGCTTTGAGGCTGTCCATCATGATGTAAGGAGTACCGAACTCTATGCCCCGGAAGAATGTTTCAGTGAAGGCTGTGCTCAAGTAAGTCACCCCATTCGTTTTGGCCACCGTGTGGTCTATCTCTCCCACGACATTCTGGTATTCGGTCACGCCACTATTGTCGGCCCATTCGGCAAAGCGTTCCTCTTGCTCGCTCTTTGCTTCGCGCACCTTGTTATCTACAATGGCTTTGTTCATACCGATAGAGTTCTTCCAGTAATTGCTGCTCTGTGCATACTTGCTGGCATATTGGATGCGCACTTTGTGATTGGCGGCCATCTCTGCCTTAAGCACCTCCTGACGTGCTTCGCGCACTTTGATGCGCGGTGTGTTCACACAATCCATGAGTTGTTGCACTTCGCTACGAGTGAGGAAGCGTTCGGTGCTGCCCGGGAATCCCATAATCATGGCATAGTCCCCCTCACGGATATCCTTGAGTGAGATGGTCAGATGCTTGGGAGTCTTCAATGGCACATTCTGTTCGCTGTATCCGGCCGGTTCTCCGTCGGCATCGGCATAGATGCGGAAGATTGAGAAGTCGCACGTATGGCGCGGCCACATCCAATTGTCAGTCTCCCCACCGAACTTGCCTATCGACGAGGGAGGGGCGGCCACCATGCGCACATCGGAATACACTTTTTTATAAAAGAGGTAATAGCGGTTACCTGCATAAAAGGGCAGCACCTGTACTTCTATACCCGGTTTGTCCTTGTAGATGCTGGCAGCCAACTGCCGGTCGGCAAACTTGCGCAGAAAGGGCTGAGTGAGTGCACCGATTTCTGTTACCTCCTCACGGGCAATGCACGCGTTGATGCTGTCCGTCACATCAATGATTTTCTCCACGAAGGTGAAAGTAAGTCCCGGTGTAGGCAACTCTTCAGCCCGGTTCATCGCCCAGAATCCGTCGGCCAGATAGTCGTGCTCTTCAGAACTGTGTTGCTGGATGGCCCCATAGCCACAATGATGGTTGGTGAGGACAAGTCCTTCGCCCGAGATGATCTCTCCCGTACATCCGCGTCCGAAGATACCAACAGCATCCTTCAGGGCTGGTTGGGATTCGCTATAGAGGTCATCGGCTTCCAGCAGCAATCCTTGTTTTCTCATTTGGTCAGTCAGATGCTGTTCCCTCATCATCTGCAAGAGCCACATCCCTTCATCGGCCCGCACCCCGGCAAAGGCACACACGGCCAACAGGACAAAATAAAGTCTGATTCTTTTCATTTTTCGATATTATTTTATTATCCAATACTTTTCCCATGTCTGTTCACACTGCAAAAGTACGACTTTTTATGGGATTCTCATGCCTCACCATCCATTTATTTGCTCTATTCCTGCTATCATCGGCTATAAAAATATAAAAAACGCTAACATCCCGCCTGTTTCGTTGTCTCTCTTGAATATAGATTGTACTTTTGCTGCTGTAAGTGTGTTATAGAGAATGGGAATCTATGAATAAATTATTTCTGACATCGCTGCTGATTTCATGTTTGCTGGCTTCATGTGCCACTTATAAAGTAGAGGGCACAACCTCTGTACCGATGTTGGACGGACGGAAAGTCTATATCAAGGTACTTCAGGGTGATACTATCGTGGAGATGGATTCTTGCGAAGTGGTTCACGGATCATTCCGCATGGGCGGTGATGTGGACTCCATCATGTTGGCCACACTTTATTTGGGAAGCGAAAGTCTGATGCCGATGGTGATAGAGAAGGGGGTGATACACATTTTCATCGGGAATAGCGGCTTAAAGGCGAGCGGCACTCCGCTGAATGAGCGCCTCTACAATTTCATCGACGAGAAGAATGCCCTCGAACTCCGCCTCTCTGACATCTCTCACCGCGAAATGCAACTTATTCTTGAAGGCACTCCTGCCTCTGAAGCTGAAGAGATCACCCAACGCGAAATGGAACAACTCACCAAGGAGATGAACACGCTGATAGGCAATTTTGTGACTGCCAATTTCGACAACCCCTTGTCTGCCCAAGTCTTTGCCATGTATTGCCAGAGTTTCCCCACTCCCGTAATCACACCTTTGATTCAGGACATACTTGACAAAGCACCCCAATCATTCAAAGATGACATCACCGTGAAGGAGTATCTTCGTCTGGCAACCGGGCATTAAAAATCTTCCACGCATCCTGCACTAACAGCAATCCTCCTTTCATCCCTTCGTAAGCCGACAAGACAAACTTCAGCCGCCTTACCCAAACATCCAATGGGGTGGCTGAGGGCAGGGGAGTGAACAGGTCGGCATACAGACGGCTGAACATGGCACGGTGCTTGCGGATAGCTTCCAATACCTCCTGCTCCTTACTGACGATTTCTTCCAAGGTCATTCCCTTGTCCGGTGTGGTGGACAATGCCGTATTCATAAAAAAGAACTTATTATTCATGATTCGATACTATACGGGTCATTTCAGCAACAGATGGCTGACAAAACGTGAAATCGGACGTACAACCAGTTGCTTGCGAAACAGATATACCCCCAACGACAGCAACAGCAACACACCCACTATGACAGCATGTCCGGCTGTCACTCCGCCAACATAGGGAGCCAACCAATAGACCGCCATGCATGAGCAGTGAAACACCAACATCCCACCCAGCACCATGACGATGAATGTCAGCATCAAGGCCGAAAGCAACAAGATGAGCTTTATCGTCAGATGCAGTTGCACATAATCACGCTGCAACAGGAAATACTTCTTCAACTCTGTCACCAACTGCAACAGGCTGTCTATGTTTTTATCAGAATCCGTCATACCCATATCCAATGTCTATAGCAGACTTACAACAGTTTGCCAAAGGGGATGGTTCGTACAAAAAGAGGGGATTTTGATGATAAAATATAAAAAAACATACTTTTCTTCGCTTATTTTGGATTTTATTCGTTACTTTGCATATCCAAATGTCCTCAAATGAGGATATGAAAAAAGAACGTAAAAAAATAATCTTTAAAAGAACAAATAAAACGTATGAGTATGAAGAAGTATTTGGTATTAGGTTTGGGATTATGCATGGCTGTAGCGTTCACTTCATGTAAATCCAGTGAGAGTGCTTATAAGAAAGCTTATGAAAAAGCCAAGCAGCAAGAACTTGCCCAACCTCAGGTGAGCGAACCTGTCGATGTGACTCCAGTGGTGACCACCCCGACACAGCCCGCAGCAACTCCTGTAGCACCAACCTCTGCCACTGTCCGCGAGGAAAAGGTGACAGTTGTATCAGGTGCAGGATTGAAAGACTACAGTGTAGTGTGTGGAAGTTTCGGATTGAAAGCCAATGCAGAAAGTCTGAAGAGCGAGCTTGATGCAGCCGGATATAGCGCAATGGTTGTCTATAATGCCGAGCGCAACATGTATCGTGTAGTGGTATCATCACACGCCGACCGTGCTACAGCGGCACAAGCCAGGGAGCAATTCAAGGCACGCTATGCAGGCGACAGCCGCCACCCGGACTTCCAAGAGGCGTGGTTGCTCTACAGTGTGAAGTGAGATTCAAGGCGAGTCAAAAGCATAAGGTGCAAGGTGCAGGAAGTGGATTCAGCTCCCTGCACCTTGTTTTTTATGCTTGCACCCCAATCCACTTCCCCCGAAATCCAAGTCCCGAACTTTAATCCCCACACCCGAATTCTAAAATAAACAGACATTCTCTTTGTCCTTTGAGGGAAAATACGTAATTTTGCTCTGTCAAAATAAAAACGATAAAATGACAACAACATCATTGTTAGTGTTAGCAGCTACAATGGGCAACCGCTATGGAGGATTGAAAATCCCCGAAAGCATAGGGCCCAATGGTGAGACTGTATTGGACTATTCCATCTATGACGCAGTACAGGCCGGTTTCGATCGGATTGTCTTTGTCATCAGCAGATATTTTGAAGAAGATTTCAAGTTGAAGATTTCTTCCAAATACGAAGATTTGGTAAAGATAGACTATGTCTATCAAGACGTAGATATGGTGCCGGAAAAAAAACGCAATCCCAAGCGGTCGCACCTTTGGGGATCGGCACAAGCCGTTCTCATGGGAGAAGGGCATATTGATGCCCCTTTTGGTGTCATCAATGCTGTCAATTTCTATCAACGCGCAAGTTTTGAATTGCTCTACAGGCAGCTCCGACAAACGGACAATGCCACCGACGAACATTCCCTGATAGGCTACCGCTTGGCCAACGTCATCCCCGAAAGTGGAGGGGCCAACCGGGGCATCTGTGAGACGGATACCGACGGATACCTCGTTTCCGTCACCGACCGTCCGGGAGTTGAGCGTATCAGCGGTCATCCCATGTATCTGAACGAATTGAACCAATGGGTGCAGCTGGATGAAACTGCACTCGTATCAATGAACATGTGGGGATTTGCCCCCTCCATCTTCTCCCGCATCCGCAAGGATTTCGACCGCTTCATCGACCATTCGGGCACAGACCTCAAAGCCTTCTTCACCATCCCCGACTTTATCAACGGCATGATAGCCCAACAAGAGGGGCGGATAAGGATTTGCGAAACGCCTGCCGTATGGATGGGAGTCGTATCGCCGGTTGATAAGATACAGACCATCCTGCGCATCAACGAACTCATCCGCAAAGGAGTCTATCCGCCACGGCTTTTCTGCGAGTAAATGGAAGAAGAAAGGAAAGAGTATCACGACATAAATCATTCATTTAATGTATATACTATGAAAGAAAGAATCTTAGTGACCGGAGGTACCGGTTTCATCGGTAGCCACACCGTGGTAGAGTTGCAAAACAGTGGCTATGACGTAGTCATCATCGACAACCTCTCAAACAGTTCGGCCGACGTGGTGGACGGCATCGAGAAGATCACCGGCATCCGTCCTGACTTCGAGCAGCTCGATTGCCTCGACTACGAAAGCCTCGACCGCGTATTTGCCAAGTATGGCAACATCAAGTCCATCATCCACTTTGCCGCCAGCAAAGCCGTGGGCGAGAGTGTACAGAAGCCCCTTCTCTACTATCGCAACAACCTCGTGTCGCTCATCAACCTCCTCGAGCTCATGCCCAAGCACGGAGTGAAGGGTATTGTTTTCTCATCCAGCTGCACCGTTTATGGCCAGCCCGACGTCCTGCCCGTGACAGAGAGCGCCCCCATCAAGACCGCTGAGTCGCCCTATGGCAACACCAAGCAGATTAATGAAGAGATTATCCGCGACACCGTCAAGAGCGGTTCGCCCATCCAGGCCATCCTGCTCCGCTACTTCAACCCCATCGGTGCACACCCCACCGCCATCATCGGCGAGATGCCCAACGGCGTGCCCCAAAACCTCATCCCCTTCCTCACACAGACGGCTATCGGCATCCGCGAGAAACTGAGCGTATTTGGCGATGACTACAACACCCCCGACGGCTCATGCATCCGCGACTACATCAACGTGGTTGACCTTGCCAAGGCACACGTCGTAGCCATCGACCGCATCCTTCAGGACAAGCAGGACGAGCAGGTCGAGGTGTTCAACATCGGTACAGGCCGTGGCCTCTCCGTGCTCGAACTCATCCATGCCTTCGAGGAATCCACAGGCGTGAAGCTCAACTATCAGATCGTAGGCCGTCGTGCCGGCGATATCGAGCAAGTATGGGCCAACCCCGACAAGGCCAACAACGTCCTTGGCTGGAAAGCCGAAAGCACCATCGAAGACACCCTGCGCAGCGCCTGGAAGTGGCAGCAGAGACTTCGCGAAGAGGGCATACAGTGATTAGCTACGAGTGACTAGCTACGAGTGATTAGTGGCCTTGCGGCACTATATTTTTTAGGCGCGGATCACACGGATTACACGGATTATATGAGTTTTCAAATATAAACTTAAAACATAAATCCATGTAATCTGTGTAATCCGCGCCTAATTTTTACATCTTCATCGAACCAAACCCATCCTTCCTTGTTATACAGTACAGATAGGCCGAAGCCCCACATCGTGTATGCGATATATGCAATGTCTTGGTGGTAGTTATGCCTTCCTATGTCAAGAGGCATAGAGCAGGTCTATCCAGAAAAAGATTGCATAGTAGTTTTGTCGTGTTTTATTTTGTGTTTGTGTTTTGAGGCTATCCCCCGACGCGATGTCAGGGGATAGTTTTTCTTATGTGCATTGCGATGAAATCAATTTATGATGAAAAATATTCTTTTCATTGATAGTCTTCAGCGCAAAAAGGAATCTATATAGAAAAAAGCACTTTTGAAATGAAATCAAGACTTTTACTGATATTTACGATTATTGCCGTTTCAGTTCTCACAGCTTCAGCACAGCGTGATTATTATATGAAGAAGGCTCAGAGTTACCAACGTGAAGCAGAGTATTACCAGAAGAAGGCCGATGGACATCGTCGCGAAGCAGCATATTATCTTAAAAAAGCTGAAAGCTATCAGCGGGAAGCTGCCTATTATACCAAACGTGGCGATATAGACCGAGCCAAAAGATACTCCCGTTATGCGGAAAACGAGATGGACAAGTATGAGACCCAACTACGATACGCTGTACAAGCAGATGACAAAGCGACGATGTATCTCCGATGGGCTGCAGAGGCATTGAAGAAACAATAATTGCATATCGCGTTATTGGGGGAATATCGTTTTGGTCCGCATCGCTCATCAGGATATTTTTCGTTCAACTTTCACATATAGACCGTCTGCAAATATACTTGCAAAACTTCTTTTTTTATCAAA
>CAZTPB010000025.1:0-17282 GCA_964614555.1 uncultured Bacteroides sp. | reverse complement strand
GGTTGGCAGGCGAATCGCGCTTTGCCGACAAATATACGGCCGAGGAGAAAACGGTATTTGAGCAGTACATAGCCGGGCAATTGGCTAAGATTGAGCTCCCCCGCAAGGATGAACAGTTCTTGCGTGAAAAGATGTTGACGATGTATGCTAACCCTGTAAAAAATTGGATGAAAGCAAAAGACATAAACGAATGAATCGGATAAAAAGAGTTTTACTTCAAGGAGTAATGGGACTATTTCCGCTCACCATAGGGATTATTTCCTGCTCTGATGACGAGAGCTATACCTACCCCAACCTGTTAAACGAATTTGCTGATGCCGTCACTGACTCCTCGGCACGGTTCACTCATCTGCAAACAGACAACGGGGAGAAACTGCCGGTGGCCAACGCCAAAGAAATCTCTACAGAGGGAGTGACTCCAGACACAACCTACCGTACGATAGTGGGCTATGTACCCACTATCACAGAAAAAGGGGCATCAGGAGCACATATCTACAACCTTCAAGCTATAGCTGCCCCACAAGCACAACCTGCTTCCAATGTTACCGAAATAAAAAATGACCCGCTGAAAGTACAAAGCATTTGGCGTGGAGGAGACTATCTGAATTTCATTCTACTGGTAAAAGTACAAAAAGGCAAACACACATTCCAATTTATAGAAGACAGCCTGACGGTTTCTGCTTCCACCGGACAACGAACTTTATATCTGCGACTATATCACGATGCAAACAATGATGTACAAGCTTACACGCAGAAAACTTATCTCTCACTGCCCCTTGCGGGCTATGCAGACAAGCTAAAAAATGGAGACCTTATAGAAATAAAAGTCCCTACAACCCAAGGTTGGGAAGCATGGGTGAGAGAGTATTGAACTGATTACGGATGGCAAGTGAAGACACACTAACCACCCGTAATTGTCACTATTCCTCCAAAAGTTTCTTCAGGAATTCATCCAACTCCTCATCAAGTCCTTCCAGCAAGCCATCGTTGAGAAGTATGGTGTCATCATCCACCAGCAACAAGTCGGCAACCGTTTCGTGCTCTTCATCCACTAACACGAACGAATAAGGCTTCAGCAAGGGTAGTTTTTCGAGCAATCCCTTCTCCTTCAACGCTTTCACTTGCGGACAAAGTTGTTGCTCTACTTCGCAATAGAAAGTGCCGGCATCGTAATCAACCCATTCGCTCACTACTGCACGCGCCAACTCGTGGTCTTCGTCATCAAAAACCAATAACTCACCGGCACTCAGAACCGGCTGCAAATGAATATCCGTTATGAGTCCATGAGCACTTCCTGCGGCCAAACTATCCACCGCCTTCTTCAAAGCAGCGGCTATCAATGATTGGGAATGATTTCCTAAGTCCATCTATCGTTCTTTTTAATATTCGCCTTCAAAATTACATAAAAAAAAGACTTCAGCAAACATTCTGTGCTAAAATTCATCAGAAAAATGCCACAATTGTTTTTTCAAGCGTTCCAATTCCTTGCCTCGCTTCTCCATATCCTGCAAATAATCGGAAATAAAGAGATAATCGATAGTCTGATTCTTCCACCGGCCATCCGCTCTTTTCTTCATTTTTCGTGCCGCCAGTGCCAATGCTTTTTCTGCATAATTGCGTGCTGTGGTTATGCTGTCATCATTCAGTTCATGCCATACAGCCATGTTCAGATTGGCCTCCATACGACGGCGGGAATTCTTATTCTTCAGCTGCTTTTCCCACAATACTTTAGCTTCCATCCAATTACCTTCTCTCACATAAACAGCAGCATCACGCATATCCACATTAGCGCCGGAGTAATAGGGAAAATCCACCGTATGCCATTGCGGCACCAATGAAGCTAAAGGCAAAAATGCGGCTTCCTGCACCGGAATATGTTCTATAGGATAAAGTTCTTCATATCTCAATCGTTGTATAGAACGGATAGTATCGACCGGAAAAAGTTCCCCTGGGATATAAAGTTTAACCACAGAAAAGACTTGACCTCCCGTATATGAATCCCCTAACAAAAGAGCTGCCATCTCCACCGAAATCAGCATATCCACTTGCAACATATTGGCAAGTTGTTTCACCTTGACAGGGGACAATTCACGTTCATCACAGGAGAGCACCGGATTCGTAGCCAGCATGGAATCAAAAACCAATACTTCGTCGAAATAAACAGCATCAGCCAAATATTGCGCCAGCGAATCGACTACCATCTTACTGTCCAAAGCCTTCAAATCGGTCGAACGCATATTCTTCTCCGCAAGATTGGGCTGATTGTTCACCACCGCCACTCTACGTACTTTTGCAGGCACTTTAGAGCGAGCTATAGGCTGAAGTCGCTCAACACCTACCCAATTCACTGTGGAACAAGAAGATATAAATGCCAAAATAGTCCAAAGGCAAACAACACTTTTCCATAAAAGCGACTGTTTCATACTGACTGTTTTTGTTCATGAAATACAGATATTTCCAGCTATATAATTTTAGGCACGGACTATACGAATCACACGGCTTACTCCGTACAATCCGCACCATCCATGCCTATATAGCCCTTTAAAGTCCTTTACCGTGGCAATGCTTGAACTTCTTTCCGCTACCACAAGGACAAGGATCGTTACGCCCCACCGTATGCTGTGCACGTACTGGCTCCCGTTTCACCTCGCGGGTATCACGAGCTGCAGCCTGCCGCTGGTTAGGATCACTCAAGTCAGTCTTTGTCTCCTGATACTGCTGACGGGAGGTTGTCTGCTCGGGCACTGCCTGCTGCACCTGCTCCGGCTCGCGCACTGGAATCTGTCCGCGCATCAGGACAGAGACTGTCTGTTCGTTAATCCTACTCACCATATTGTCAAAAAGATTCACAGACTCCAACTTAAAAATCAGGAGCGGATCCTTTTGCTCGTAGCTCGCGTTCTGAACCGAATGCTTCAGTTCGTCCAACTCGCGGAGATTCTCCTTCCAAGCCTCATCAATCGTATGCAGTAAAATCGCTTTCTGGAATTCCTTCACAGCCTCTTTACACTCTGTCTCATAGGCCTTTTTCAAATTGACAGGTATCTGATAAAGACGACGACCATCAGTTATAGGAATAAGGATGTTCTCATACATCTGTCCACGCTCCTCGTAAATCTGTTTGATAACGGGATAAGCAATGTGTGCCAATTGGTCATTCCGGCGCTTGAAGTTCTCCATAGCCAATTCAAAGAGGCGTTCGGCCTGCTGTTCCTTCTTTCCTGTACTATACTCCTGCCCAGTAAAAGGCATCTCCATTGCAAGTGTTTGAAGCACCTCCATCTTAGCAGATTCATAATCGGGATTCTGTATGGCATTGGCGCAACGCTCCCACACCATATTGACAATATCCATACCAATGCGTTCACCCATCAGAGCATGACGACGCTTTCCATAGATGACGGTACGTTGCTTGTTCATCACATCATCGTATTCCAAAAGACGCTTACGGCTTCCGAAATGATTCTCTTCCACCTTCTTCTGCGCCCGTTCAATGGAACTGGAAATCCATTTGTGTTCAATAACTTCGCCCTCTTTAAAGCCCAACCGGTCCATCATTGAAGCCATTTTATCAGAAGCAAAGAGACGCATTAAATCATCCTCCAAAGAAACGAAGAAAACTGACGAACCCGGATCTCCCTGACGTCCGGCACGACCACGGAGCTGACGATCCACACGACGGCTTTCGTGACGTTCTGTACCGATAATAGCCAAACCTCCGGCAGCCTTCACTTCCGCACTCAATTTTATGTCGGTACCACGACCAGCCATATTGGTAGCAATGGTAACGATACTCTTCTGTCCGGCACGCGCCACTATATCAGCTTCCTTTTGATGGAGCTTGGCATTCAAGACATTATGCTCTATCTTACGCATGGTCAACATCTTGCTAAGCATTTCGCTAATTTCCACCGAAGTGGTTCCGACCAATACGGGACGTCCAAGAGCTACCATCTTTTCTACCTCTTCGATAACAGCCTTGTATTTCTCACGCTTAGTACGATAGACACGGTCATTCATGTCTTTACGGGCAATAGGACGGTTAGTGGGAATTACAACCACATCAAGTTTGTAGATATCCCAAAACTCTCCTGCCTCAGTCTCAGCCGTACCAGTCATACCAGAAAGTTTGTGATACATACGGAAATAGTTCTGCAGAGTGATGGTGGCAAAAGTTTGTGTCGCAGCCTCTACCTTCACACGCTCCTTAGCCTCAATAGCCTGATGGAGTCCGTCAGAATAACGGCGTCCCTCCATGATACGTCCAGTCTGCTCATCTACAATTTTCACCTGCCCGTCAATAACGACATACTCTGTATCGCGCTCAAACATGGCATATGCCTTCAGCAATTGGTTGACAGTGTGCACACGTTCACTCTTGACAGCATAGTCTGTGAGCAATGCATCCTTTTTAAGCAACCGCTCTTCAGATGAAAGTTGCTCGTTTTCCAATTCTGCCAGCTGGGCGGCAATGTCCGGTAACACAAAGAAAGTGGGGTCTTCCGAGTTTCCTGTAATCAAATCAATACCTTTGTCCGTAAGATCCACACTACGCATCTTTTCATCAATGACAAAATATAGCGGCTCAACAGCCTCAGGCATACGCTTGTTGTTCTGCTCCATATAGATTTCCTCAGTCTTAAGCATACCGGCTTTGATACCCGGTTCGCTGAGGAATTTGATAAGCGGTTTGTTTTTCGGCAAAGCTTTGTGACTACGGAAAAGTGCTAAAAATCCGGCTTCTTGATCCTCCTTGGCTTCACTGGCGAGCAGACGTTTTGCATCAGCTAATAATTGAGTAGCCAATTTACGTTGTGCTTCAAAGAGACGTTCTACCAAAGGACGGAGAGACTCAAAAAGTTGGTCACCGCTCTTGGGCACAGGACCGGAAATGATAAGCGGAGTACGCGCATCGTCTATTAACACGGAATCAACCTCATCAACAATGGCATAATTGTGCTTACGCTGCACCAGTTCGCGAGGATTTCCTGCCATATTGTCACGCAGATAGTCAAAACCGAACTCATTATTCGTACCAAAAGTGATATCTGCACGATAAGCATTGCGACGAGCTTCGCTGTTCGGTTGGTGTTTGTCGATGCAATCAACACTCAATCCGTGGAACTGGTAGAGCGGCCCCATCCATTCAGAGTCTCGTTTGGCCAAATAATCATTCACAGTCACTACATGTACACCATTTCCAGTCAATGCATTCAAGAATACGGGTAAAGTCGCCACCAAAGTCTTACCTTCACCTGTAGCCATTTCTGCAATCTTTCCCTTGTGCAAAACCACACCTCCGAAAAGCTGTACATCATAATGCACCATGTTCCAAATGGTATCATTACCTCCAGCAACCCAATGATTCTGCCAAATGGCTTTATCTTCTTCTATGCGTACAAAATCCTTGCCCGCTGCAGCCAATTGGCGGTCGAAATCAGTGGCCGTCACCTCCACTTCACCGCTTTCTGAGAATCGGCGGGCCGTATCTTTCACGATGGCAAAGGCATCAGGCAACACACGGTCGAGTGCTTCCTCATAACGTTCAAGCACCTCTTTCTCCAATTTGTCTATTTCTGCAAAAATCGGTTCTCGCTTCTCTATGTCAGTTTCTTCAATCTTAGCACGCAGTTCCTCCAGTTTCCTGTTTTCCTCCACTGCCGAGTCGCGAATAATCTGTTTTAGCTCTTGTGTTTTGGCACGAAGTTCATCGTTGCTCAGTTTGGTGATATCCCCATAAGCGACCTTCGCCTTCTCCACCCACGGCTGTATCTCTTTCATGTCGCGAGTTGACTTATTGCCGAATATCTTGCTCAAAAAATCATTTAATCCCATGTTTTATATTTTTTTATTATTATCTGAATTGGTAAATGTCACACACGTGAAGTTATATACGACTACTGCCGGATATCGGTAATCGGAGTCGCAGTACAAGCATTAGGTGCCCGAATACGCATCACACGTGCAAGCGTTGGGGCAATGCAGTCTGTAGTGACAGGAGAGTGTATGGTTTCCGGCTTCATACCTGACCCAAAAAATATCAAGGGAAAATTGACACAAGCCTGACGCATGACACCAACAGGTTGTCCATCAGCATCCATCAATTTCCACCCGGCAGAAACTTCAACCATCAAGTCGCCTGAACGAAGCGGGTTGTAAGCATTACGCATCCTCTCTCTCTCTGGTGACCATGCGCCCAACTGCAAGTCATAAGAAGTATATACACGTTGCACCCCACTCAAATCTGTCAAAAATTCAGCACTCCGATCAAGCACCTCTTTAAGACGGAGCTGCTTTCTCTCCACCAACTTGCGATCTACGTAGATTTGCAAGCCATCGTATGCCTCTACATACTGACCGTCTCCATAGAGAGCCATCAGATACATATTGAGCAGGGCTGCCGCCCGATGCATATGAAATTCTCCTGTCGGGATGCGATAAGCCGAATCCACAACAGCTCCATCATCCACATAGCCTGTAGAAGTAAGGAATATCAGAGTATTCCGCAGCCCCACTTTTTTGTCAATACACTCCAACAATGAAGCAATGTCCCTGTCCAAGCGGACATAGGTGTCCTGCATTTCCAAATAAGAATTATTGCCGCTCTCACGCTGGAATGAACCTGCATTATATGACACTGAAAGAAAGTCTGTCACCTGATCGGCTCCCAACATGGTGCCATAAAGGCAGGCTTCTGCCACGCGGTTGACCTCTTCGTTGACACAAGGAGTCATTCTGAGGCGACGATATTTGCGAGAGTCTGTAAACGAATAATTGAAAATGGGTTCTCGCAAGGGATTGTCATACACCTCCTTGTCGAGCAACGGTTCCCAACAAATATTTTCTATGCGCGAATCAGTACTGGCATTGTCGTTATAGACCATCAACCAACGAGGAAAGTCACCATAATAGGTAGAACTACACCATTTGCCTGTCAGTTCATTAAGCCAAAAGGCACCATCGGCAGCATGACCGGCAGCCATCACAGCTTCATCACGATAAGGAGCAATAGCATACACGATGGAACGGCCTTGTGTCGCAACTTTCAACTCGTCAGTAAGTGTAGATACCTGCAAATGCAAAGGTGAAGTGTTCTCTGCGGTGTAATATCCCGTAAAATTGCGGTCATCCACACAGGTCACCATCCGCAAAGTGGAACGGTCAAGCCATTGTCCGGCCACAATACCGTTGTGTGCCGGTGAAGTGCCACTATAGAGAGCCGCTATAGCCGAAGCCCGATCAATGGGCGCAAAATTATAACTGACATTGTTGTAGATACGTCCCTCTTTCCACAAACGTTTGAAGCCTTTCTCACCATACAGAACAGCAAAAGCCTCCAAATAATCAGCTCTCAACTGGTCAATAGTGATACCCACCACCAATCGTGGAACAACAGGAACCGTTCCGGTCTGAGCCTGTATGGTAGAGAAAACCAGGACTGTCAACAACGATGTCAATATTCTTTCCTTCATGCTTCTTTATTTTTTCCAAAGTCACGGACTATGAGCAGATGCAACACTGAACGTAACAACAAAATCAATGCCAAAGGTATGATAGCCGGACTTATTTTTTGGGGTATCCAAGGTAATAAGGCTATAAAAAGTATTAAAACGGCACTATTAACTACATCGTAAGGATTCTTCCGACAGGCACGGATCCGGCTCACCATCATCGGCAAAAAGACCAAAGGAAGAGGGTTAAGGATGAGCAACAACCAATTAGAATTCACAGACGGATGCTCGGAAAAGAAAAAAAGAAAAGCGATGAGACACCCAGCCAACCCCTGGATGGAAAAGAACAGGATATCTATCCCCCAAAAAACATTGCGATACTTCCACTCTACAATACTGACTAACAGCACAAATGCCAACAATAGCAACGAGACAGTCAAAGGAGTAAAAAACAACTCGTTTTCTGTTCCAACGTTTTTTTTAGCAAGAGGTATTATCACTTTTTCTTGAGAAACAAGTTTCCGCACAGGACACTCGGCTCCCCCATTCACCGTTCCATGTCCGAACGCCTGCATCAAATTATCGGGCAAAAACATCTGTTGCCGACCATCTATCGGACGGTCAGCCTCACTACCCAAGCAAAGATTGATACCAAAATCTGTCCATGGATGTTTTTTAGTATATTTCCTTACCCAACTACGGTAAGTCGCACCTTCCAATCCTGGCGGATAAATGGTAATTCCACCTAAAGCCTCTTCAATACGGTCGCGAGCACGAACAGTGCAATTTTCATAAAAATAGTTGTATCGATAAATACGGTTGACGGGTTGGAAGTTACGCCACAATTGGCGTTCCAAGCGTTCCGCTTCAGCAAGCGTCAGATTGAGCACTTGTTCGGTCACCTGAGACCCTCGTTCAGCATATTCCTTTTTAAAACTTTCAAACGGGATTACTCCCAACTGATAATCAGTCTCTCCCAAAGCGAAACGTATGAAGAAGTTGGAAGTATTGAAATCGAAAACACCATAATTAAACACCACATCATACTCCTGATTCGGATTGGTGCAACGGATAGCTGTATGCCCAAACAGTTCATAAACCTTCTCACCCGGCGAGCAAGTAAGCAAGGCTATACGCACCGAATCTTGTCTGATATCTTTAGCCACCGATACTGTCAATGCCAACAGACTACATATAATATACAAGGTATAGCGTTTCACTTTTCTTTATTTTGTTTTTCCAAAGGTGCAAAGGTAAGGATAATAGACGACATCCCCAACTCTTCTCTTCACTTTTTCCATATTATAACAGTTCTGCCACAGATGCCAACCTCATGCTATTTGATCCCTTGATAAGTATATAATACCCTGATATTGGTTCTTTTGCCAATTCGCAGCATACTTGCTCCACATCATCAAAGAGTCGAAAAGGGAACCCTGCATCAGAGACCACAGAAGCAAAATCACGACCTACAAGCCAAACTTTCTCCAACGCCACCTCCTGTATTTGTTCCACTATTTTGCGGTGTTCATCAGCACTACATTGTCCCAATTCCTTCATATCGCCAAGGATAACCATTTTGGGAGCAACTTTCATATCGCGGAAATTAGCCAATGCTGCAGCCATACTGGTAGGGTTCGCATTGTAAGCATCGATAATCAAGTGGTTACCAGCTGTTTCTTTCAGTTGCGAGCGGTTGTTTTGTGAAACATAACCTGCTAATGCTGTATCCACCTGAGCAGGTGTAACTCCAAAATAGAGCCCCACAGCGACAGCGGCCAGCATATTATCCAAATTATAGCTGCCTATCAGACTCGTTTGCACTTCGCGCCAAGACGAATTTCCCATCCGCCAACGGAAACGCAGACAAGGAGTACATTCGACCACTTCTCCACTAACCCTCAATGCAGCATCAGCATCAGGCTTTCCGTAACGAATAAGATTTAATCCATCCGCTATAGCCGTCAAATGAGGATTATCGTTATTGATAAACACGGCAGTTCCTGGTCTCGTACGCAGAAAATCGTACAGCTCAGCCTTGGTGGCCACCACTCCTTCAAAAGAGCCGAACCCCTGCAAATGTGCCATTCCTACATTAGTAATAATACCAAAATCCGGTTCTGCAATATCCACAAGTTCCTTGATGTCTCCTGGATGACTGGCCCCCATTTCCACAACAGCAATGTCATGCTCAGGTGTCAGCCTCAGCAGCGTCAGTGGTACTCCAATGGCATTATTGAGATTACCCTCCGTGTAAAGTACATTGTGAACCTGCTTGAGTACAACAGCCATTAGTTCCTTGGTTGTAGTCTTACCATTGGTGCCGGTCACACCGATAATGCGTGTCCCGATGTGACGACGATGATAGTTGGCCAACCGTTGAAGAGTTTGCAACACATCGTCCACCAACACAAAACGTTTGTCTGAAGAATCTGCATAATCAGGCTCATCTACTACAGCATATGCACAACCGCTCTCCAATGCTTTGGCTGCAAAGACATTTCCATTGAACCGTTCGCCTTTCAGTGCAAAGAATATCGACCCTTCAGGACAGCGGCGACTATCTGTAGTCACTATCGGATGCCGCTGGAAGATATGATAGAGAGATGCTATATCCATTACTGAATTATTTTTTCATTAAAGCAGAAAATGCATTTGCCAGTAAAGATGGTAAAGCTTTGGAAGCAAAACAAGAGAGTATTCCACGCACAACCCAAACCAATGCACCCACTAATAGTAAGCCGATTGCTATGTAAGCAATAGTCTCAGTGACATGCAGCGAAATAGGGTCGAAGACGAACTCTACTGTATGTTTGCCAGCGGGCACATTCATTGCACGCAAGATGTAGTCGGCACGTCCGTGTTCCACTTCCTGCCCGTCAATGGATGACCGCCAACCCGGATAGTATATTTCAGAGAAGACTACCACTCCACCTGTCTCACTATCAGTTTCATAAGCCAGACGATTGGCATCGTAACTCTTGAGCACGATTTTTCCGGCCGAAGGTTGTTCCTTCACCTGCTCTTTGAATCTACTGTCCACTACAGCAGTCACAGCCGGATCTATCTCATGCAGAGAGGCTATCTCCTCGTTGGCATCAGCCACATATCTGACATTCTTCACAAACCAAGCATTTCCCAACGCATGGGGGTTGAAGAGTGGCATTGTCTGCCCACCCTGTGCAGGCATAATGAACCAACGAGTATTGAGCATATTCAACACAGGGAATTTCCCAGCCCGCACACTGTCCATGTTTCCATCAGTACGCAAAGCCTCATCCATTACCACCCGCATCTCTGCACTGATGTGTTCCCCTATCATCTCCTGATAGCGGCGAAGTTTGGCGGCATGATATCCCCCCACACTTTTGTGAAAATAAGAGGTATTGTTTTCGTTGAATGTGTTGCTCGCCAAATTCAGCACACGATAGTCAAGTGCCGTATCTTTCAATATAACCTTATCAGTAGTAGTCTTTTGAAATTTATCGGTAACTTCACGTTTGGGTGTGAACTGATGTTTGTCATTCGGATTAAGGTAGCGACGATTCACCTGCCACATATCAAACAAACAGAGTACCAACAACAAGCCTACCATCCATTTGGCACCTAACTTATGGTTAGCAAAAAGCATCACCACCACCGTACCGACAACCACAATGAAGAAGCTTCGCCATGCATCGGCCACAAATATACTCTGCCGCACCTCCGTCAGATTGGCGACAAAGGCATTCAAATGTTCTGTGGGCAAACCGTTTTTCAACATAGCCATTTCGTTAGTGGAAATATAATTTGGGAAAAAAGTGCCGGGCAACAAGGCAAACAACAGAGAAAAACCGGCCGTCACTCCGACACTGATATAAATTGCGTTCTGTAACGAAAGCCTGCCTCCTACATAAAGAGGAGTCTTAAGTTGTTTAAACGAAACACACTTCTCCACCTCTTTCAATGCCAACATTGCCAACAATGGAATGGTAAATTCGGCCACCACCAAAATGGAAGCCACTGTACGAAACTTAGCATACATCGGCACATAATCAATGAAGAAATCGGTAAAACCCATAAAATTCTTACCCCACGACAAAAGGATGGAGAGTAGCGTAGCGACCAGCAAAGCCCACTTCATCGGACCACGCACAATAAGCAACCCTAAAAGAAACAGCGTCACTACGAAAGCCCCTACATAAACCGGCCCGGAAGTTCCGGGCTGTTCGCCCCAATACTGACCTATCTGATTGTAAATGCCGCGATACATGGGAGTGGCCTTCTTCATTGCCTCCTCATTGAGTCCGAGAGGAACGGATGCCCCTCCCTTAGTATTAGGAACCAGTAAGGTCCACGTCTCACCGATGCCATAGCTCCAAGCCGTGATATAGTCACGCTCCAATCCGCTACTCGTCTGGTTACTGCTGTTGGGCTTCACCAGTTCGCTCTTTCCACGCATAGTCTCTTTACTGTATTCATAGGTGTGATAGAGGTTCGACAGGTTGGTACATACGCCCACCACACCGGCCACAATCAACACTGCGGTCGATTTGAGGAATCCTGCCATCTGCTTGCTTCGCCAAGCCTCCATGCCATAAGCTATGGCCATGAAGAGCATGGGCATGAGGAAATAATAACTCATCTGCACATGATTTGAGCGTATCTGCAAAGCCGTGAAGAATGCCGTCACCAAAGCACCGCCCAACCAATGGTTACGATAAATCAGCACCATACCAGCAATGGTAGCCGGAATGTAAGCCAAAGTCCATACCTTCCAGATGTGGCCGGCTGCAATAATGATGAAAAAATAGGATGAGAAAGCCCAAATGACAGCTCCTAAAGCAGCCATCCAAGAACGGAAATCAAATGCACGCAACAGGATGTAGAATCCCAACAGCAAAATGAAAACATAATAGGTATAGCCCGGAATATAAAGATGATAGAGAGCCTCAGCCTTTCCCAATAATTTAGTTGAATCGTAGGCAGGGGCCATCTGATAGGTGGGCATTCCACCGAAAAGTGCATTAGTCCAACGGGTGCGCTCACCAGTGCGCTCCAAATACTCCTGACTCTCCTGATTGGCACCCACACCAGCCGCATGGTCGTGCTGCCCCAGCACCAGCCCCTCCACGTTGGCGGGATAAAAATAAACAACCGAAATAAGGGCAAACAAAGCCACTACAACTGCATCTGGCAGTATCTTTTTCACTAAATACATAAATAATTTGATTATTAAGAGCTGCAAAGATACAATTTACTCTGAAAAAATCCGTATATTTGCCAACGGAATTAACTTAAAAGCACTTTTTCTATATGAAAATAGGAATAATTACAGCCATGAGTATGGAACACGACCAAGTAGTGAACCTGCTCACCGACAAAAGAACACACTTAGCTCCTCCATTCACCTTCACAACCGGCAAAGTGGGACAAAATACTCTTTTCCTGATGCAGTGCGGCATCGGTAAAGTGAATGCCGCTGCAGGAACCGTAGAACTTATCCGTCACTTCCAGCCTGACTGTGTCATCAGCACAGGCGTCGCCGGAGGTATCGACCCTGTCCTTCGGGTGATGGATGTAGTGGCCAGCAACCGCATCGTTTATCACGACGTATGGTGCGGCGAAGGAAACGATTACGGACAAGTGCAGGGATTACCCACCTACTTCATCGGCAATGCCACACTGCTGGAATGCGCCCTTACTCTTCCGGCCACCACAGATACTACTGTCCACGGAGGACTCATCTGCAGTGGTGACAGATTCATTACAGACCGCAAGGAACTGGAAAGCATCAAGGGACACTTTCCCGAAGGTTTGGCCGTAGATATGGAGTCGGGAGCCATTGCACAAGTCTGCCAACTCTACGGAGTTCCCTTCATCAGCTTCCGCATCATCAGCGACACACCGGGGGCTGACGGGCACTGGCAGCAATATACGAACTTTTGGGAGACCGTGGCCGAACGCTCGTTCAATGTGACGCACCGTTTCCTCACAGCACTGCCTGAAACCCTCTGATTTTTGTATGGACAAAAAAGAACTGAACATGAAAAAAATACCGAGCTTTACCATCGACCATCTCCGCCTGAAACGAGGCATCTACGTCTCTCGCAAAGACCAAGTGGGAGAAGAGACTGTCACCACCTTTGACATCCGCATGAAAGAACCTAACCGTGAACCTGCCCTGGGACAAGGGGCTCTACATACCATCGAACATTTGGCCGCCACATTCTTGCGCAACCACCCTGTGTGGGCCGACCGCATCATATACTGGGGACCCATGGGATGCCTCACCGGCAATTACCTGCTCATGAAGGGAGACCTTCAGCCCACCGACATTCTGCCACTGATACAGGAAACATTCGCCTTCATCGCATCGTTTGAGGGAAGCATTCCGGGCGCATCGCCCCAGGATTGCGGCAACTATCTGCTGCAAGACCTTCCTATGGCACGTTGGGAAGCAGCCAAATACTTGCATGAAATATTGGAATGCACTACCCCAAAGAATCTGATTTATCCGGAATAGTATATACCATAGATACGGCCTCAGTTCACCTCTTCGAAATCAACATATTCCCCTTCGTCGTTTCCGATAATCTTGCGATTTTGGACGGAATCATCAGCCTGTGACGAAGCGGGATTCGACCGACCATAAGCATCTTGCCCAGAAGCAGACTGCTGCCCGAAATTATAACGACGGCCTCCTAAACCGAAAAAGCGGAAGATGGCATTCAGACAAGTGAAGACCACACCCACAACAATGACAAGCAAGACTATAAACGGTATGATAAGAAAACTGATTAATCCCATTGTACTATGAACCTTTTTGTTTAATACACCATAAAATACAACTGTTGTGCCAAAAGGATTGCCTGAAGGCGTTTTTTAATTTTTCTTAGCACTTTGTGTCAGCAATGAGAGCAAAGCATACCAGATGATGATGGCAGCCAACCCGCTGATGCCGAGCAACCCCACCAAAGGAATACAGCCCAACAGGAAGATGAAGCGCACTTTATTGTCTGCCCATCCGAGATTCTTGAACTTTAGGGAAAACATCGGAATCTCTGCCACCAACAGCCATGAAGTCAGCAACACAAGCCCGATCAACACCCAAAAGGCATAAGGCGACTCCACCAACCAACCATGCATCCCCACAGCGAGAGCCCCCCAAAAAAGAGCATTCGCTGGAGTAGGCACTCCGATAAAAGAGGAAGTCTGACGGGTGTCAATATTAAATTTGGCCAACCTGAGAGCGCTGAAGACCGCTATCAGAAAAGCGACATAGGGCAACCACTCCCCCACTCCACTCAGAACGACAGGTATCTGCACCTCCTTCAACAAGGAAAAGACAATGAGCGAAGGAACCACACCGAAACTTACGTCATCTGCCAACGAGTCGAGATCCTTCCCGATGGGTGACTTGGCATCAAGCAGGCGAGCCAACATTCCGTCAAAGAAATCAAAAACGGCAGCCAGCACTATCAGACCGACAGCCATTGTATAGTCGGCCTGAAAGGCCATCACTCCAGCCATGCAACCTGCAAAGAGGTTACAGCAGGTCACCGCATTGGGGATATGTCGTGTAAACCGGTTTGCCATAAATCAAGAGAAAAAGGAATTATACTATACTCATGCCAATAGGGCAATCACCGTTTCATTACCGGTTGTCCGTTCACCCAACTGCACATTCACTTTAGTACCCACTGGCAGATAAACATCCACACGACTGCCAAACTTGATGAAACCCATATGTTCGTCAATGTAACAGTTTTCGCCCGTCTCGGCATAGGTAACGATGCGGCGGGCCATAGCACCGGCTATCTGGCGAGCCATCACCTCCACCCCGTCAGGAGTCTCAATCACCACCATCGAACGCTCGTTCTCTGTACTCGATTTTGGCAGATAAGCCGCCTGAAAACGTCCGTTATGGTGAGACACTTTCTTCACCACTCCGTCGCAGGGATACCAGTTAGCATGCACGTTCAACGGACTCATAAAGATACTCACCAACAACCGGCGGTCATGAAAATATTCATGTTCGTCCACCTCCTCGATGCAGACTACTTTTCCATCAGCAGGAGCCACCACGACTTTTTCCGTCTCCCCCCCAAACAAACGGATGGGACAACGGAAGAAGTTGAGCAGTAATAGCCAAGCCATTACGCTCAGCGGAGCCGCCACATAAAAGGGCAACTTCCAATCCGCCCCATACCAAAGAGCCGCATTGAGTGCCAACAGCACAATGGCACTGATAATGAGGGTGTCGGTGCCCTCGTGATGTATCCTTATCCGTTTTAATTTTTTCAGTTTCTTCATCGGTATCTGTTCTTTTTTACCTGGTACACTATACTTTAATTGTGCAAAGGTAAAGCAATCCTTTAAAATTTGCAAATAAAAGCCTCCCTATTTGCCCACAGATGGCCATTTTTGCCTAAAATACAGAAACTGTTGAAAACTTTTCGCCTCCCGACTTGCCCATTCGGCAAAAGAGCCTTACCTTTATGCCCATTTCTCAAATTAATGATTCAAAACACCTGTCACGATGCAAGATTTTGTTCATCTACACGTACATACGCAGTATTCCATCCTCGATGGTCAGGCCAGCATCCAGCGCCTTGTAGATAAGGCTATGGCTGACGGAATGAGGGGGATGGCCGTCACCGACCATGGCAATATGTTCGGCATAAAGGAGTTTTTCAACTATACCAAAAAAAAGAACGGAGGCACGCAAGATGCCATCAAGATGCAAAAGAAACGGTTGGCCGCCCTTGAAAAAGGAGAAGCAGCCGGCGAAGAGTGGAACGGCGACACCGAAGCCGAAAAGGCGTATTGCCGACAGCAGATAGAGGAACTGACAAAGAAACTCTTCAAACCTATTTTCGGGTGTGAGATGTATGTGGCACGAAACGGTATGCACAATCGGACCGGTAAGGAGAATATGGGCGGATGGCATCTCATCGTACTGGCCAAAAATGAGCGGGGATACCACAATCTCATCAAGTTGGTATCGAAGGCATGGACAGAGGGATATTATAACCGCCCGCGTACCGAACGGGCTGAGTTGGAAAAATACCGTGAAGGCCTCATCGTATGCTCGGCTTGCATCGGAGGCGAGGTGCCAAAAAAAATTCTGAACGGCAAGCTGGAAGAAGCTGAAGAAGCTGTACAATGGTACAAACAGACCTTCGGTGACGATTACTATCTGGAGTTACAGCTACACAAGGCCAGCGTACCCCGCGCCAACCACGAGACCTACGGACTACAGGTGCAGGTAAACGAAAAACTGATAGAACTGAGCCGGAAATACAACATCAAGCTCATCTGCTCGAACGACGTACACTTCGTCGATGAGGAAAATGCCGAAGCACACGACCGACTCATCTGCCTAAGCACCAGCAAAGACCTTGATGACCCCAACCGTATGCTCTATTCAAAGCAGGAGTGGTTCAAGACGAGAGCTGAGATGAACGAGTTATTCGGGCACATTCCCGAAGCTCTGAGCAACACGTGCGACATCTGCGACCAAGTAGAATTCTACAGCATAGACCATGCCCCCATCATGCCCAATTTCGCCATTCCCGAAGAGTTCGGCACCGAAGAAGGCTATCGGCAGACACTCACCGAAGAGGACCTCTTCAACGAATTCACACGTGATGAGAACGGCAACGTAGTGCTCAGCGAAGAAGCCGCACACGACAAAATAAAGAAGCTGGGGGGATACGAAAAACTCTACCGCATCAAATTGGAGGCCGACTACTTGCGCGAGCTCACCATGAAAGGTGCCAAACGGTTGTATGGCGACCCGCTCACCAATGAAGTGGCCGAACGGCTCAACTTCGAGTTGCACATCAT
>CAZTPB010000024.1:0-17409 GCA_964614555.1 uncultured Bacteroides sp. | reverse complement strand
TAAGCAGCAGTCAACTTGCTGTCAGCCTCTGTCACTCGGATACCTTCGCTCAACAGACTGGCGACCTCATCCATCAACGCAGCCAATTCTGCTCCAACCAACTCAGGATCCACGGCATTGTAGGTGATAGTAAAGGTGTACCAGATTACCCAGCAGTTAGACTCCATAGCATCAGCCTTCACACCGAACGTAAGGTCACCCTCAGAAACGAGCACTGTAGATACACTCTTCTGCAGCACCTCGGTATAGAGTCCGTTTGTAAATACATCTTCAGCAGCTTCCTGTGTATTGGGCACATAGGTATTGGCACCATTCTCATCTGTGATAGTTGCAGCTCCCACAGGGAATGCATCAACGTTGTCAGTGGCAATGACAGCCACATTGGTCAACGGAGTCTTGGCAGCACCGGCAAAGAGGAATGCTGTAGGTGTAGCACTCTCGCTATAGTTGGCCAAGTTGATGTCATTGGCTGCAGTGCGGTAGAAAGCCTTGGTGGTGATGGTATAAGTACCTGCAGGCATATTGGTGAGTGTGCGGCTTACAGTGAACGGAGTTTCATTCCAAACCTCAGCCGTACCGTAGTTCACCTTATAGTTACCGGATGTAGAGGTCCACTCTGAAGTTCCGTTATAGTGGTCAAGCTGGTCAAACAAAGAAGAGATGTCGAGGTCTTTATCGAAGCTCTTGCCGGCAGCAGCAGCTTCACGCCATACCTTCTCCACACCTTCTGACACGATAGAATCGAACGAAGCGATAGTCTCTGCAATCTTGGCATCATCCCAAGTGTAGTTGTAGAATACATCCATCTCAATATCGTCAGCCAAATCTTCCAGAACTTCCAAAAGTTCCTCGAAATTACCATCGCTGTAGAGTTCAATGGCCGGAGCCAATGTGTTGTTGTAGAATTCTTCCAAGTCAACATAAGCAGCTATACTGGCATTGACGGCCTCCAACTGTTCATTGATGGCTGCGGCAGCTGCAGCATTAGCTGCTTCATCCTCGCTTTTGGCATCAATAAGCTGTTGTGCAGCAGATACAGCAGTTTCCAAAGCCGAACGAAGGCCATTGTAGAAATCTTTGCCAAGAGCCTTGTTACCTGCATTCACTGCCATTTGGAGGGCAAGCAGCGAGGGGTTGATGCCCGTACCTTCATACACCAGCGAGATACCGTCGATGAAGAAGTGAGGCATACTACCTGAACCTACACCGGCTGAGGTATAACCCATAGAGAACTTTCCGGAAGTTTCCGCAGTAAGGGTAAATTCCACAGTTTCATTACTCCATTCTCCCACGGGGAACAAAGTTGCTTCACCAAGGAACTCCGTACCGTCGTCGCAGATGAAACCGATAAGGTTCTTTACAATGTCAGTTTCTCCACCAGTGTTGTAGTAAGATACACTCAGCGTGTATGTACCGGCAGGCAAAGTCACATTCTGGGTGTATTGTGCCGACATACCCCAGCAGGTCACGATACCGAGCACCTTACCTTCTGTAGATCCGTCAGACATCACATCGGGAACGATGTAACCCGTTCCTCCCAACCATGCGCCGCTACCAATCTCGTAAACACCACCGGCTGCACCGTTGTCTGTCTTACTGCGTGTCCATCCTTGCACAGGCAACAAGCTGTAGTTGGTTGTAGCAATTCCGTTCTTCTCGCAGTCGTAGTCGTAGGTACAGATACCTCCCACTACAGGCTCATCCATGGTGAAGTGCGGATTTGTGATGAAGAATTCCGACAAGTCAGTCGTCTCTTCCTGGGCTTGAAGCCCCACTGCCGCCATCGTGGCCAAAAACATCGTGGCCAACGAACGTGTAGAAAATACTTTCATACGCTTTTTTCAAATGTTTTTAAAGTTAAATAATAATGTTGTTTTTACAGTTTTATAATATGATTCACATTAATTCGCGCAAAGGTAGGCATTTAAATTGAGAAAAAACTATTTTTCCAATAAAAAATCAGAATTTCAGTATGTTAAAGTCCATTCCTGTCGCATATTTCTCCAACAATGTTCTCATATACTCCACGGTGTGGATCAAAGCGGCCTCATCTCCATCATATCCGTTGACGATGGCCAACAGGTGCGTAGTCTCCAAGGAAAGTTTGGTGCGTTCGTGGTCGCTGGTAGGTGTACCGATGCCTCCCACGTCGTCCCGATAGACCGGCATACCTTCGATATTCAATTCCCCCCGACCGATACCTTCATAGGGTTCGCCGACCCGTCCGATGCCTAAAAGCAGACGATTTCCCTGAATTTTGTCCGCATCAAACCCACCGATGGAGTACCCCGAGGCAATGGAAACGAGGTTTATCAGATCGACCACCGTATTGACCTTGTACAGTTCAAGTCCACGCAACAGACGGCGACAGAGTGCCTCACCTGAAGGACGATAGCGGCTGGGATCCTTCCCGCACCGGCGATATGCTTCGCGAGTAGCCTGTATGGAGGGCATATCCTTGATGGTATCCACCGTATATCGGCTGCGATAATCTGCCGTAAAACGCTCTATCTCCTGCCACAAGGCCTCGCTGTGTGGCGTGTTGGATATGGTGGCGGACAAGGCCATACCCTTAAAGCCGGGACAAGCCTCTTTTATCTCCGGCGAACAGCCTATAGTTATCATCTGTTTTTCCTGCTTGTTTTGTTCCATCACTTTCTATAAGTCAAGTAAACATTCCATTTTTGCGGGGCAAAATTAGCAAGATTATTTCTTTTGTACTACCTTTGCCTGCTGATTAACAAAAAAAGAACAATGAAAAAGATACTTTTTGTCTGCCTCGGCAACATCTGCCGTTCTTCATCGGCTGAGGAGATTATGCGCCAACGGATAGTTGAAGCCGGCCTGGAGCATGAAATAGCAGTAGATTCAGCCGGCATACTCAGTTATCACCAAGGCGAACTGCCCGACAACCGGATGAGGATGCACGCTGCCCGCAGAGGCTATCGGCTGACACACCTCTCACGCCCCGTCACAACCACAGACTTCTATGACTTCGACCTCATCGTGGGCATGGACGACCGCAACATTGACGACTTGAAAGAACGCGCCCCCGGACCCGATGAAGAGAAGAAGATAGTACGCATGACAGACTACTGCCGCGAAAAGGCAGTTGACCACGTGCCAGACCCATACTATGGCGGAGCATCCGGATTTGAGAATGTACTCGACATTCTGGAAGATGCCTGTGCAGGACTGTTGGAGGCTGTCAGAGGATGCCTTACATGATTCCGGTATCAGGGGAATCGCTTCAGGGCCTGATAGAGCCGTTGCACGGGAAGTCCCATCACATTGAAGTAAGAGCCTTCGATACGCTCTACACCGATGAGCCCTATCCACTCTTGCACACCATAAGCCCCGGCTTTGTCCATCGGCTTGAAGCGGTCCACATAGTAGTCAATCTCCTCATCGGTCAGACTGTCAAACGTTACCAATGAAACGGAAGCAAAGGTTTTTGTCAGGTAAGCATTGGTCAAAGTGACACCGGTAATCACTTCGTGGGTCTTGCCCGAAAGCTGGCGGAGCATCCGCCGGGCCTCTTCAGCATTTTTGGGCTTGCCCAACACCTGCCCCTCTGACCAGACGATGGTATCAGCAGTGATAATCAGTTCGTCACTTGCCATCGTACGCCTGTAAGCATCGGCCTTCTTCAACGAGATACACATGGCGATGTCACCACCCTGCAAGTGGGAAGGATAGGATTCGTCTATCCCATCCAGTGTGCGCACCTCATAAGGTACGCCCAACTTGTCCATCAGTTCGCGACGACGGGGCGAATTGCTGGCAAGTACAATTTTATAACGAGTAAGTTTCTCCAACATAGTCATTCTATTCAGACTTTATTATATATTCAAGTTTCGCAAAACCAACTTCAGGAGTTGAAATTTACAGTTACAATGCGTCACCATCCGAAAGCATCGGCATGGTCCATCCATTTGCCTTGTGCCCGCAACACCTGTTCGATGACATCACGCCCGCAACCATAACCACCGTTGCGGTGAGAAATATAGCAAGCTATCTCTTTGATTTCCGGAGCGGCATCAGCCGGACAGACAGGACACCCGACCAGATGCATCACTTCATAGTCGGGAATGTCATCGCCCATATAAAGAATTTCGTCAAACGACAATCCGTATTTCTCCATCAGATGAGCCAGTTCGCGTGTCTTCACAGAAGCGCCCAGATAAACATCCGCTATCCCCAACCCTTCATAACGGATGCGGACAGCCTCCGTACGTCCTCCCGTAATGATGGCAACGAGCAACCCTTTCTTGACAGCCAGCTGCAGGGCATATCCATCCTTGATGTTGGCTGTACGCATGGGTTGTCCGTCGGCATGCAAGGTAATGGTCTCTGCACTGAGCACCCCATCCACATCAAAGACGAGAGCACGTATCTTCTTCAAATCATAATTGATCATAATGCTTCTTTTCCTTTATACGTTTCGTGTATCATCCTGCTCACCAATGCATACACTTCCTGATAGAGCGGATGAGCCGCCAATGCCTTCAGATGCTCTGCCATCACCCCTTGGTCGTAACGCACGGCAGGCCCGGTCTGTGCCACTACCGGATGAAGGGTATGTACTTTGCGCGATGTCTCGTCAATGAGGGGCAGCATGGTTTCAAATCCCAGCCCATGCTCTTCCAACAAACGCGCTCCAACAGCATACATGGCATTGGTGAAATTGCAGACAAAGACTGCAGCCAGATGCAGAGCCTTACGCTGCACGGAATCGGCTTCATGGACATGCCGGCTCATAGAGGAGGCCAACCGGCGCAGGATGTCCATTTCCATCTGCCCTGACGCTTCGAGAAAGAACGGTATTTCCACGAAATCCACCTCACGTTCCTTACTGAAGGTCTGCAAAGGATAGAAGACTCCGTAACGGGACGCACCATACTCCTTCCATACATCCATCGGGACACTACCGGCCGTATGCACCCACAAAGCCTTCTTACGGATGGGAGTAAGCAAAAGGGAAAGAACCTCGGGCAAAGCCGAATCTTTCAGGGCTACAACATACAGGTCTGCATCCTCCGGCACCTCTTCAAGTGAACAGGTAGCCTTACATCCCAAACGGGAAGCCAGACGCAAAGCTGACTCCTCCGTCCGGCTATAGACCATCTCCACCGGATTGCCGGCAGCTGACAATGCCCGCCCCAAATTGGTGGCCAGATTGCCGGCCCCTATCAATACGATCCTCATATCCGGCTGCTATCTGTTCAGAACTTGTTGATATGCACTTTTTCCCATTGGAGATGCTCTTCGTCGAAAGGCTTGCGCTCCATTCCCTTGTGTCCGACAGCTACAATGGAAAGTACCTGCAAGGGTTGGGGTATTTCCAACAAGTCGCGCACCACTTCGCCCGCCGACACTCCATCGGCAGTAAAACGTTCGCGCACCTGTACCCAACAACTACCCAATCCCAAATCTTCGGCTTGCAGCTGAATCATCAATGTGGCCACTGAAGCGTCCTCTATCCATACATCGCTCACCAAAGGATCAGCCACAACCACCACTGCCAAAGGAGCACCGGCAACAAGTCCGGCTCCCGCTTCCTTGCACTGAGCCAAGGCTTTCAAAGTCTCTTTGTCGTCCACGACAATGAACTGCCAAGGGTTGCTACGCTTCGATGAAGGTGCCATCAGGGCAGCCCTGAGCAACAGTTCGACCTCCTCTTTGGTGAGTTCCTCCTCCGTAAACTTGCGCATACTGCGACGCGCCTGTATCAATCGGCTGAATGTTTCCATACCTTATTATATATAGGAAGGTGACTTACCCTTTCACGGCAATGCTTTCAATCTCCACCAAAGCACCCTTTGGCAATTGCTTCACGGCAAAAGCCGAACGGGCAGGAAACGTACAGCCGTCGAAATAGCGTGCATACACCTCATTCATATCGCCAAACAGACTGATGTCTGCCAAGAACACTGTAGTCTTTACCACATTGTCGAGTGTCAACCCGGCTTCCTTCAGCACAGCGGATATATTTTCAAACACCTGTGTTGTCTGTTCCTTGATGCCTCCCTCTACAATCTCACCCGTGGCAGGGTTGATAGGTATCTGTCCGGAAAGGAAGACGAACGCATCTGTTTCAATGGCCTGACTATAAGGGCCGATGGCTGCAGGAGCCTGATTGGTAGCAATTACTTTTTTCATTTTCTCAGTTTGTTAATCGTTATTTTTTATCTGTCACTCAAAATATCTGCTAAAATACGGTTTTCTGCGACTACTACATGAACAAATGAGATAGTTTTACGTTCATTTAACAAAGTGAAATCTTCCAAAGAAGCTACGAATGAACTGAAAAAACAAAAAAACGTAGAAAAATGCATCACATTCCAAAAAGTTTCATTACCTTTGCACATCCTTACTGAAAAGAAAGAGTACGGACTGCACCTTCCCGATTTTACTTTCAAAGCCAATGTCTGAGAGAAACAAAGGCACACGAGGAGGATACAGCACTACTCTACCAAATTAAAAATCAGAAACATTATCAAAAAACATCGTATGTATAACATCATCCAACTCAGAGAAAAAGAACTGGGCGAACTTCAGGAAATTGCACGCGAATTGGGCATCACAAAGATGGAATCGATCGGGAAAGACGACCTCGTTTACCGCATTCTTGACGAACAGGCATTAGCTGGTGCCAACACTAAAAAGACCGAAAGCCCCAAAAAACGGCAACGTGTTTCCGTCAAACAAGGAGCAGGACGAGTATATACAGCCTCACAAGACAAGGCTCAAAAATTAGAAGAACCTACCAAATTAGTCATACCTAACCAAAACGAAACGACGGAAGTCCAAGAGGTCGAAACTGTAACTGAACAAACATCTGAAACTGCTACAGAGGTGGTTGCCGAAGCGCCTGCACCCAAGAAAAGGGGACGTAAACCGGGGAGCAAAAACAAACCTAAAGCAGCCAAAGAGAATACAGAGGAAAAAGCTGTTCAGACAACTCCCGACCTCTTCACTACAACGGAGGAGCAGCCTGCCGATACCCTCCCCCAAGAAACGCCACAACAAGAAGAGGTTAAAGAAGAAACACCAATTGTGGCGCAGCCTGAAAACAATGAAGCCACTGATGACTTCAGCGACATACCCGAGGTTGCATTTGCAGTCGGAGAAACAGCCAGCGAAGAAAATACAATCACCATCCCCGACTTCCTGCTGAGAAATCCCAATGCCACTGAAGATTTCATTCCCTTGGAGGACCTCCCCTCTGACGGCAACCTGAGTTCTCCGGAAACCATCTATGGCAGCAAGGCTGATATTTCTACAACTCCCAAGCGACAGCGTATTCTGCCCCTGCCAGCAGACACTGAACCCGTCAATCCCTTCTTCCCCGTCAATGAAGAAAATATACCGGAAAAGAGTTACGATTTCGAAGGCATCCTCAACGGTACCGGCGTATTGGAAATCATGAGCGACGGCTATGGTTTCCTCCGCTCTGCAGACTACAACTACCTCTCTTCGCCCGACGACATCTACGTGTCACAATCACAAATCAAACTATTCGGCTTGAAGACCGGTGATGTGGTAGAGGGACCCATCCGTCCACCTAAAGAAGGGGAAAAATATTTCCCGCTGGTAAAGGTGACTAAAATCAACGGCAAAGACTATTCCGTCGTGCGTGACCGGGTACCTTTCGAGCACCTTACTCCGCTCTTCCCTGACGAAAAATTCCGCCTTTGCAAAGGACACGGTGACTCACTCTCCGCACGTGTGGTTGATTTGGTAGCTCCTATCGGTAAAGGACAACGTGCCCTCATCGTAGCACAACCCAAGACTGGTAAGACCCTCCTGATGAAGGACATAGCCAATGCCATTGCAGCCAACCACCCGGAAGCATACATGATCATGCTGCTTATAGACGAACGTCCTGAGGAGGTGACGGACATGGCACGCTCGGTCAATGCTGAAGTCATAGCTTCTACCTTCGACGAACCTGCTGAACGCCATGTAAAGATAGCCGGCATCGTCTTGGAAAAAGCCAAGCGGATGGTGGAATGCGGCCACGATGTCGTCATCTTCCTCGACTCCATCACCCGATTGGCACGCGCATACAACACCGTATCCCCCGCATCGGGCAAGGTGCTGTCAGGAGGTGTTGATGCCAATGCCTTGCACAAGCCCAAACGCTTCTTCGGTGCGGCACGCAACATCGAGGGCGGAGGTTCGCTCACCATCATCGCCACAGCATTGATTGACACCGGCTCCAAGATGGACGAAGTCATTTTCGAGGAGTTCAAGGGAACAGGAAACATGGAGTTGCAGCTCGACCGCAACCTGTCAAACAAACGCATCTTCCCGGCAGTAAACATCACAGCTTCAAGCACACGACGCGACGACCTGCTGCTTGACAAACTGACACTTGACCGTATGTGGATTCTGCGCAAATATCTCTCAGACATGAACCCCATCGAAGCGATGGACTTCGTAAAGGGACGTCTGGAGCAGACACGGGACAACGAAGAGTTCCTGATGAGTATGAACGGATAACCAACCTCCTACGACGGAACATTCCTGCAAACAAAATCCCTGCAAAAGTTGTTTCTAACAAAAAGCCCGATATCTATGAGCAGTTTAGAAACAACTTTTGCAGGGATTGCTTTACGCAACCCTATCATCGTCAGCAGTTCAGGACTGACGGACACAGCCGCCAAATGTCAGGCCTTGGCAAAGGCCGGAGCCGGTGCCATTGTACTGAAATCCATCTTCGAGGAGCAAATCATGCAGCAATATGACCGCTACAGCGACCCTGGCAATCCAGAAGGGAACGACTACTTGAACACTTATCTGATGGCTGATAGCCTGAGCACACACACCATGCTCATCAAAGAGGCCAAGCGCCTCTGCTCCATCCCCATCATCGCCAGCATCAACTGCAGCAGCTCTGACGAATGGGTAACCTTTACACAAACAGTGGAAGAAGCCGGTGCTGACGCCATCGAAATCAACATCATGGAGGTGCAGACCAACCCGGAATACCGCTATGGCACTTACGAACAGAAACACATAGACATCCTCAGCCGCATCAAGAAGCACACTAACCTGCCCATCATCATCAAGCTGGATCGACAACTCACCAACCCTATCTCCCTGATCAACCAACTCTATGCCGGAGGAGCAGCCGGCATCGTACTGTTCAATCGCCCATACCGCCCCGACATCAACATCGACAACGGCAACTTCACCACAGGCGAGATGTGGACACGCCCCTCTGACATATGCGACGCCCTCAGATGGACAGGCATTGCTTCGGCACACATACCTCAAATAGACTATGCCATCTCAGGGGGTGTACACGATGGGTGGGCGGCCATCAAGGCAATCCTCACCGGTGCTTCAGCCGTAGAGGTATGCACCACCCTCTTTTGGAATGGGCCGCAACGCATCGAAGTGATGAAACAACAGATGAAGCAATGGATGGAGGAACGCGGACTGCACTCTATCAACCAGTTCCGTGCACGGATGAATGCCTATGCCGCTGAAGGAAGCCACCTCTTCGAACGCACACAATTCATGAAGTATTTCAGCAACTACAGAAGATGATAAAAAGGCAGGCTATCATCCACCCCGAGCCTGCCTATATAATCATCTGATTCATCGATCATCGCCCAAGCCAACGCTCTGGATTGAGTTTCGTCTTTTCCTTGCGCAACTGGAAATGAAGCACTGTGTTCCCCGAACTGTCAGTGGCCACTGTGCCTATCTGCTCCTGTGTCTTCAGTTTCTGTCCGCGCTTGACCGATACGGATGAAAGATTACAATATACAGAGATATAGCTGCCGTGCCGCACCAGTACTCCCGTGGTGCCTCCGAACTGGAATACAGCCGACACTTCACCGTCAAATATGGCACGGGCACAAGCCCCTTTATTGCCTTTGATGTCTATCCCCTTGTTGTCAAGCTGCACGTTTTTCAGTCCGGCCACATTGTATTGCCCGAACCTACTCACCACAGCGTAGGCTCCTGTTATAGGCATCGGCAATTTGCCCCGATTACTCTCGAATACGCCAGACAACTGTCTGTCGCCGGTATATTCTTCCATCATCGGCACTCCTCCCTTGTTTTTGGCCGGAGAGGTTCCGGCTGCAGGCTTCCCTTTACCTGCCGCCTTACGAGCCGCCGCTGCGCGTCGCTTGGCAGCTGCTATTTCCTGCTCTATTAAGCGGTCTATCCGAGCATTCAGTTGTTGCGACTTTTTGCGCTGTTTCTTCAGTTCAGCCTGTAGCCCACGCTGCTTCTTCTTCAGTTTGTCCACCAATGCACGCTGCTGTTGCTCCTGCTCCTCCATTTTTTCACGTTCCTCTTCACGTTCAGCCAGCAACAGGGTTTTCTCTTCCTTGACCGCCTGCAACTCTCTACGTTTAGCCTCTACCTGAATCTGTTTTTCCTTAATCAGTTCCCCCTGCACACGCTGATAGGTGGCATATTCGTTGACGTAGCGCAACCTCCGATAAGCCTGACTCAATGTTTGAGCCGAAAAGACAAACATCAGTTTCTCTTCGATGGTGCGATTTTTGCGCAGATATTTCACCGAAGCGGCATACTTCTCCTGTTTCTCCTTCAGTTCGGCATCCAACTGTTTCATCTGCCTACCCAAACGGGCAATGTCTCCATCCAACACCGCCATCTCTTCCTCAATGGCCACTATGTATCTGCGACGTTCCTCCAACCGGCTGTTTATCAGAGCCAAATCATCCAACTGGCTTTTCACATCCTTCTTGGTAGAAAGCAACAACGCCTCCGATTGCCTGATCTGCTCTTGCAGTTCGCCACGCTGGCTCTTCAACGTTTCGATTTGTTGGTTAGTCTGGGCAAACAACGGCATCAAGAGGCTTCTCCCAAACAGGCATAGCAGCAAGAGGACACGGGCATTCATCATAAGGCCAACAAGACTTTCAGGATGTCGGCAGCCTCAACCTTTTTGTAGCGGCCCGGCACTGACAAGGGTTCATACTCCACTTGCGTATTCCAACGCGAAAATGCGAACGTAGCCTTCATTGGCTTCTCCGTACCTGACAACGACAGACTCATATTGGAAGGGAACTGCTTCCCACCCAACGGCTGGAAGTCGGCATAAGACCAATCCATCTGATAACCATCGCTTTTCTTGGCGGTCACATGTATCTGCGACTCTTCAAGCCGTCCGCTTTTCAGCGCAGTCAGGAACGAGTAGCACAAGCGTCTGCCCACTTGTGCTGTAAGTGTTGCTTGCGACTCGTCGCGATTCACCTGCAAATTGAAGATTTCACTGTTATCCACATGCTTTACCCCTGGCAGGAAAAGTTCATTCCAGAACAAAGCCTGTAAAGTGTAAAAATCGATTTTACTGTCATCGAAGAATTTCAGTTCATCGTAATCCACCTCCAAATACCGACGTCCTATACGGTCGAGCAACAACAAGCGTTTGGGAGTAATCTCAATCCGTGCAGCTTCCACGATGCCTATGGCTACCAACGAAAGTTGGATGACTTCGTCTTTCTTCATTTTGATGGAGCCGCCTACTGAGATATTCTCCCCTCCATACGAAGCTGTGAGTCTCATTTTGGCCGAAAATGCGTCAAAATCGGGTGCATTGGCCACTACTCCACGCAAATAGGCGGCATCAGAAACGGCGCTCAGGTTTACCCCACTTCCTGAAACACTCTTCTTGGAGCCACACGATACGGCCAACAAGCCCATACACAGGGCCAACAACACTGTACATAGATTTTTTGTTTTCATCGTTCGTCTCTCTTCTTTCATTTATGATTCGTCACTCGTAGCTCATTTCACATACCTCTGCAGCTTGATTTTCTTTTCCAATGTAGCCGACTCGTGCTCCATCTCTGCAGCCTGCTTCCAATAGCGCAAAGCCTCTTCCTTTTCACCCGACAGGTAATAGATGTCGCCACAGTGTTCAACAATGGTGGCGCTGCCGTCTCCCCCATTCTTCATCGCCTCATCTATATAGACACGTGCCTCGGCATAGCGTCCTTTCTCGAAAAGAATCCATGCATAAGTGTCCAAATAGGTGTCATTCTTCGGTTCTGCCTTCACTGTGCGGTAACTCATCTCTTCCGCCCGATCAAGATCACGCCCGTCCAATGACAGGAAATAGGCATAGTTGTTCAGCACCCCAATATTGTCCGGATTATAGACCAATGCCGAATCGTAAGCAGCATAGGCAGCCTCCATACGTCCGGCGGTATGCTCCAAATCGCCAATCATGCTGTAAAAGTCAGACACCAAAGTACGGTTACTCTCCGGGGTAACCTGCTCCACCCCCTTCTGCAATACCCGAAGCGCCTCTTCTTCCTGCTTGGTCTGATAATGACTGATACCTAAATAATAATAGAAGGCCAATTCGTCCGGATTATAAAGAAGAGCCGGTTCGCATACCCGCACGGCTTCTGCATAATCATTCTTTTTCACAGCCTGCAAAAGCAGTTGATAGCGTGCCCCTACATTATCTGGTTCTATCTCCAACACTCTTTCCAACACAGGTCTGGTGCGGGCATCCGACATTTTGTGATGCTCCATATAGCTGTAGCAAAGCAAGGCCATGCCGGCATCCTCTTGTGGTACGGCCAACACACGGTCGAAAAGTTGCAGTACACGGACACTGTCCTTCGACTGTAGGATGATACGGCTCATTATTTTTTGACGAGCCTCGCTGTCCAACTTGGGATTCATCAACAAAGTGTCCTGCAGGTCATGCAGCAACGAATCCATCCCCATGCGGTCGTAATAAGAGAGAAGCGAAAGCTGGGCCATAGCATTTCCCGGCTCTTCGTCAAGCACTGACCGAAAAATGCCGTATGCCTCTTCCGGCCTGTCGTTATCCAGAAAACAATCGCCCAACAAGACACGGTAACGCATATCGTTGGGGTATTCTTTCGACAAACTCTCTATTTCATTGAAAGCTCCCTGCTTATCGTCCATCTGAAGATAGCAACGGAACTTCTCCATGCTGAGCGGTTCGCTCTTGCCCTCCTTTATTTCCAAACGATTCAGCGTGCGAATGACGTTGGAATAATCATTTTGTTGGGAATAGAGGTCAAAAAGCACCATCAGCACCTCACTCCGAGCCGGGAATTGGTCTGCCATCTGCTCGTAAACTGCAACAGCTTTGTCAAAATCCTTGGTACTCCGATAAAAGGCACCAAGCGTCTGTTTATACCAGAAATTGTCCGGCTCTATCTGTACGGCCTGTTCCAACAAGAGACGTGCCCGGTCCGTCTGTCCCAAATAGACATAGAATTGCGCCAGCTCATACATTGTGGCAGCTGAACAGGGATTAATGGCCAAACAGTGTTCATACAGTGCCAAAGCTTCGGCATACTCCCCTCTTTCCCTTTGACGTGTAGCTTCCAGAAAAAAGTAGTCGCATTTGCGGGCATCTTCATAAGAGAGGACGGGGACAGCCTCCTTACCCTGCAGCTGCTTCTTCGATGCACAGGCTCCCAAAACAAACAATACGATGACAGCAACCGGCATCCAGAACCATCTCTTCCGATAACAAATATCCATATTCTGAAAAAGAATAAAGTTAGACTCCCGTATGTCCGAAACCTCCTGCTCCACGTTCCGTATCATCCAACACTTCTACGGATTCCCACTCTACCTGCTCGTGGCGGGCTATGACCATCTGAGCTATCCTTTCGCCATCCTCTATGACAAAATCCTCATTCGAAAGATTGACCAGAATCACACAAACTTCTCCCCGATAGTCGGCATCCACTGTTCCAGGAGAATTGAGCACCGTAATGCCACGTTTGATGGCCAAGCCACTTCGAGGACGTACCTGTGCCTCATAACCTACAGGCAATGCCATAAAGAGACCAGTGGGCACCAAACAACGTTGAAGTGGTTTCAGCACAAGGGGAGTTTCAAGGTTGGCACGCAAATCCATACCAGCAGAAGCTTCCGTTGCATAAACCGGCAACGGATGATGCGATTTATTAATGATTTGTACTTTCATTTTTCATTCATTTTCCATATTCTCCGCAAAAGTAGGGAAAATCAGGAAAATAAATGAAAAAAAAAGAGAAAACTACTGTCTCTTCTGCATTTTTTACACTACTTTTGCATTTCAGAGTTTATTATACGACATAAAACAGCAAGAAGAGATGATGAATTGGCTGCAATTGACATCCAACAAGCGGTTGGGGATGGAAGAAATGCACTTTTCGCACAAAGATGACCGGTCTGAATTCCAACGCGACTATGACCGCCTGATATTCTCGGCTCCTTTCCGGAGATTACAGAACAAAACGCAGGTTTTTCCCCTGCCGGGAAGCATATTCGTACACAACCGACTGACACATAGTCTGGAGGTTTCTTGTGTAGGACGTTCGTTAGGTGCCGGAGTTGCCAAGGAATTGACAAAGTGCCATCCGAGCCTGAAAAACACTCATGTGGAAGAAATTGGTGCCATCGTCGCAGCAGCCTGTCTGGCACACGACTTGGGGAATCCTCCTTTCGGACATTCTGGAGAAAAGGCTATCGGAACCTATTTTTCTGAAGGAGAAGGACAAGAATTGCAAAAGTTGCTGACTGAAGAGCAATGGAACGACTTTATCCATTTCGAAGGAAACGCCAACGCTTTCCGATTGCTCACACATCAGTTCAAAGGGCGGAGGAAGGGGGGATTTGTCATGACCTATCCGACACTGGCAAGCATCGTCAAATACCCATTCTCGTCACGTTTGTCAGGTTCTAAAGGTAAATTCGGCTTTTTTCAAAGTGAAGAAGAAGACTATCAACGGATAGCCCACGATTTAGGTATCATCCAACTGAACCGGGCGGGAGACCCCCTCCACTATGCCAGACATCCTTTGGTGTATCTTGTGGAAGCGGCCGACGACATCTGCTACCAACTGATGGATATTGAGGATGCCCACAAACTGAAACTGCTGACAACGGCAGAAACCACTGAACTGCTTATGCTCTTCCTTGACGAGCATAGGCAAAACAGGGCTAAAGAGGTGTTCCAGTTGGTCAGCGATACAAATGAACGCATTGCCTATCTGCGCTCTACCATCATCGGACTATTGGTACACGAATGTATCGGCATATTCATGAAAAATGAGGAAAAAATTCTCGCAGGAACTTTCAATGGAAGCCTCATCAAACAAATGGATTCTCAAGCAGGGAGAGCCTACTCCACCTGCTCGTCCATTGCCCTTGAACGGATTTACCGTTCACAAGATGTTTTGGATGTGGAGCTTGCCGGATACAAGGTTATCAGCACTCTTATACATCTGATGATAGAGGCTGTCACACACCCAGAAAAAGCCTATTCCCGACTACTTATCAACCGGGTATCCGGACAATACGACATGAAAGCGCCTACTTTCTACGGCAAGGTGCAGGCTGTGCTTGACTATATCTCCGGCATGACTGATGTGTTCGCATTGGACCTCTACCGGAAAATAAACGGGAACGGACTTCCAGAAGTGTAGCATATATAATAAAGAAGAAAAATCAGAAACAAAACCATTTAAAACCATATTCAATGAAACTCTATGCGAAATTGACCGCCCTGCTGGCTCTGGCACTGATGCTGCCGACATTGGTTTCGGCCAAGGGCTATGACCGCGAGAAGTACAACTTTAATCCCGAATGGCTGCTGCACATCGGCGAACTGGAAGGAGCGGAGAAAACCGATTTCCCTGATGCCGACTGGGAGAAGGTGACCCTGCCGCGTGCACACAACGAGGATGAGGTCTTCAAGGTGGACATCAAACACCTGACCGACACCATTGCCTGGTATCGCAAACATTTCCGCTTGCCCAAGACCGCCAAGAACAAAAAAGTATTCATCGAGTTCGAGGGTGTGCGTCAGGGAGCCGACTTCTACTTGAACGGGCACTACCTCGGCTTACACGAGAACGGTGCCATGGCCGTTGGCTTCGACCTGACTCCTTATATAAACTATGGAGGCGAGAATGTGATGGCCGTCCGGACGGACAACAACTGGGATTACCGCGAACGAGCCACCAAAACGAAGTACCAGTGGAGCGACCGCAACTTCAATGCCAACTACGGCGGACTGCCCAAGAACGTGTGGCTGCACGTGACGGACAACCTCTACCAGACACTGCCCCTCTACAGCAACATGAAGACTACAGGTGTCTATATCTATGCCAAGGATATACAGGTGAAGAGCCGCAAGGCCGTCATCCATGCCGAGTCGGAGGTGAAGAACGAATACAAGAAGCCGCTGACTGTCGGTTATGAAGTAGAAGTGGTCGATATTGACGGAAAGTCCGTAGCCACGTTCAAGAGCGAGCCGGTGGTGATAGCCAAAGGCGAAACGGCTACCCTGAGTGCCGAGGCCCCGCTCAGCGACCTGCACTTCTGGAGCTGGGGATACGGCTACCTGTATAAGGTGAAGACACGCCTCATCGTGGACGGTGATGTGATGGACGAGGTGGTGACCCGCACGGGCTTCCGCAAGACCCGCTTCGGCGAAGGCAAGGTGTGGATCAACGACCGCGTGCTTCAGTTCAAGGGCTATGCCCAGCGCACCAGCAACGAATGGCCGGGTGTGGGTCTGAGTGTACCCGCCTGGATGAGCGACTACAGCAACGGCCTGGCCGTGGAGGGAAATGCCAACTTCTTCCGTTGGATGCACATCGCTGCCTGGAAGCAGGACATTGAGAGCTGTGACCGTGTGGGGGCTATGCAGATGTTGCCCGCCGGTGATGCAGAGAAAGACCGTCAGGGCCGTCAGTGGGAGCAACGCACGGAACTGATGCGCGATCTCATCATCTACAACCGCAACAACCCGAGCGTCATCTTCTACGAGTGTGGAAACGAAAGTATCAGCCGCGAGCACATGATTGAGATGAAGGCCATCCGCGACCAGTACGACCCCCACGGCGGACGTGCCATCGGCAGCCGCGAAATGCTGGACATCCGCGAAGCCGAATATGGCGGTGAGATGCTCTACATCAACAAGAGCTACCACCACCCCATGATTGCCACCGAATATTGTCGCGACGAGGGATTGCGCAAATATTGGGACAACTACAGCTACCCCTACCACAAGCATGGCGATGGCAACACCAGTTACCACTCGACCGTAACCAACACCAGTGCCCCCAAGAAGGATGCCAGTGCCTATAACCAGAATCAGGACCAACTGACCGTGGAATGGGTACGCCGCTGGTACGACTACTGGCGTGAGCGTCCCGGTATGGGCCGCCGTGTAAATTCAGGTGGAGCCAAGATCATCTTCAGCGATACACAGACCCACTTCCGTGGTGCAGAGAACTACCGCCGCAGCGGCGTGGTTGACCCCTTGCGTATTCCCAAAGACGGATACTTTGCCCACAAGGTAATGTGGAACGGCTGGGTCGATATCGAAGAACATGGCTCGCACATCGTGGGGCACTGGAATTATGA
>CAZTPB010000023.1:0-18396 GCA_964614555.1 uncultured Bacteroides sp. | reverse complement strand
AACCGTCATAAAAAGAGGGGCATCAGCCATGGGATGAGGTTGGTGAAAGAATGATCTTAATTACTTTTTCGGTGTAATGAATAGCGGTTTTGCAGCGGAACGAAGAAAAAAATAAATAAAAGTCGCGACGAAGAGTCAGTTTTCAATACTTTTAGCTACCTTTGTCACCTGATAACGAAAGATAAATAATTAGAATTATGAACAAGAGAAAGTTTATTGTTGCAGCAGTGGGTTGTGTTGCTTTTGCGATTGGAATTTTGTGTGGGTACTCTAATGGTAAGGAAAAGCAGGAGACTTCCAAAGTGTATATGACCACCGACATTTCGCCCGAAGGGCTGGTGAAGGTGTACGAGGCCCTTGGCCGTCCGGCAACGGGGCGTGTGGCCGTAAAGATAAGTACCGGCGAGCCCGGCCGCAAGAAGGGACAGGCACAGATGTCGGCCGAAGAGATGGAAAAAGCCCTTGCCGCCGTGGGAAAGAAAGCGAGCGACAAGAAGCCTGAGGTTCAACATGCGCCCGACCACAAGCGAAATTACCTGAAGCCTGAATTGATTAAGAACTTGGTGCAGAAGGTGAACGGCACCATCGTGGAGTGCAACGCTGCCTACGGAGGCCGCCGCAACACGACAGAAGCACACTTGGAAGCGGCTCGCGAACATGGTTTCTTCGACATTGCCAACGTGGATATTATGGATTCTGCCGGCGACCTGATTATCCCCGTGAAGGACACCACGCACATCAAGCACAACATCGTGGGGGCCAACCTTCAGAACTATGACTTCATGATTAACCTTGCCCACTTCAAGGGACACGAAATGGGAGGCTTCGGCGGAGTGTTGAAGAACCAGTCCATCGGTGTGGCATCAGCTTCGGGTAAAGCGTACATCCACTCGGCCGGAGTGACTGATAAGGTGAGCGAAATGTGGGGACACATCGGCAACCAGATGGGATTCCTGGAGTCTATGGCTGCCGCTGCACAATCCGTTCATGATTACTTTGGAAATGGCGAGCGCATCCTTTACATCAATGTGATGAACAACATGTCCATTGATTGCGATTGCAATGCCTATCCTGCCGCTCCGCTCTTGAAGGATATCGGCATCTTGGCTTCTACTGACCCCGTAGCCCTCGATCAGGCTTGCATCGACCTCGTTACTCAGGTGAAACCCGAGGAGGGAAATGACAATGGTCCCTTGTTGGAGCGCATCAAGAGCCGCCATGGCACACACACCATCGACCATGCCGAAAAGATTGGACTTGGCTCGAAGAAGTATGAGTTGGTGAGCATTGATGAGTGAAAGAGACACAAGCCTTATGACTGAATAGCAAAGACGGGGGATATGCCTCCGTCTTTTTATTACCAAACCTCTGTATCGGGATTGAACATTTCTTTCCTTCACTTGTTTGTTTGGATGAAAAAAGAGCCACACAATGGTGACTCGGACTTTTAACCGGATTTATTCACTAAACAAACGAGAATTATGCATTTGACACCTAAGGAACAAGACAAATTGGCTCTGCTGACATTGGGCGCAATAGCCGAGCGGAGACTGAAAAAGGGGTTGAAACTCAATCATCCGGAAGCTGTGGCCTACATTACCTCGGCCGCTCTTGAAGGAGCACGCGAAGGGAAAACATTGGAAGAGGTGATGACAGAGGCTTCCGGGGTGTTGCGCCGTGAAGATGTGATGGAAGGGGTGGCTGATATGATTACGCTGCTGCAAGTAGAGGCTGTCTTCACTGACGGTTCGAGGCTGGTGAGCATACACAACCCCATCAAATGATACCTTTATTGACTAACCCGAAACATTTTTGATATGATGGAAAAGACTGATACCGTAAGGGCCGGCTATATGCCTACAACGCAAGTGCCGGTGGGAGGAACTGTGCTGGCTGATGAACCAATAGCATACAATACAGGAAAGGAAGTGGTGAAAATTGCGGTGCGAAACACCGGCGACCGCCCCATACAGATAGGCTCGCACTTTCATTTCTTTGAGGTGAACCGTTATCTGGCATTTGACCGCAAGGCAGCTTTCGGCTGTCACCTCAATATACCGGCCACAACGGCCATCCGCTTCGAACCGGGCGAGGAGAAAGAGGTGACTTTGGTACCTTTCGGAGGAAAATGCCGTATCATCGGATTCAACGGCCTGACGATGGGATATGCCGGAGAGGAGAACCGGCCGGAGTATGCGCCTGTCCGTGCGAAGGCTTTCCGCAGAATGGAGAAGTATGGGTTCGATGATGAGTTTTGAGTTTTTGAATGACGATTTAATACTGGCATAATTATGGCTACAATTTCCAGACAACAGTACAACAACCTTTTCGGCCCCACCGTGGGTGACAAAATCAGACTGGGCAACACCGACCTCTATATAGAAATAGAGAAAGACTTGCGCACTTATGGCGACGAGACCGTCTATGGCGGTGGGAAGACATTGCGCGACGGGATGGGGCTTGCCAATACATTGACCTCTTCGGAAGGTTCGCTGGATATGGTGATTACCAATGTCACCATCATTGATGCCCGCTTGGGGATAGTGAAAGCTGACGTGGGCATCAAAGACGGACGCATAGCAGGCATAGGCAAGGCCGGAAATCCCAATACGATGGAGGGAGTAAATCCTGATCTCGTGACCGGAGCTTCGACGGATGCCATCTCTGGCGAACATCTGATACTCACGGCCGGAGGCATTGACGGACATGTGCACTTTATATCTCCCCAGCAGGCTTATGCTTCATTGAGCAACGGTATTACAACGTTGGTAGGAGGAGGGATAGGACCTACAGACGGAACTAACGGAACCACCATTACCAGCGGAGCATGGAGTATGGCACGTATGCTGGAAGCGGCTGAAGCGATGCCTGTGAATGTGGGATTCTTGGGAAAAGGAAACTGCTCGGTTGCCCGTCCCATAGAGGAACAGATTGAGACCGGTGCTTGCGGACTGAAGATACATGAAGACTGGGGCTCTACACCAGAAGCCATCCGGGCAGCCATGGAGGTGGCCGACAGATACGATGTACAGGTGGCTATACATACCGACACCCTCAACGAGGGAGGCTATGTGGAAGATACGCTGGCCGCCATTGACGGAAGGACCATTCACACTTACCATACCGAAGGGGCCGGTGGCGGCCATGCTCCAGACTTGCTGAAAGTGGCTGCCATGGCTAATGTATTGCCCTCATCTACTAATCCTACATTGCCTTTCGGCATCAATTCGCAGGCCGAACTGTTTGATATGATTATGGTATGTCACAACCTCAACCCGAAGATTCCTTCAGACGTGGCTTTTGCCGAAAGCCGTGTGCGCCCAGAGACACAGGCTGCTGAGAATGTACTGCATGACATGGGGGTGCTCTCCATGGTGTCGTCAGACTCGCAGGCCATGGGAAGGGTGGGAGAATCCTTCATGCGCACCTTCCAGATGGCATCGTATATGAAGCGGGTGCGTGGCAGACTGCCGGAGGATGCTGAGGGAAACGACAACTACCGGGTACTGCGCTATATAGCCAAGGTGACCATCAACCCGGCTATATGTTTTGGGATGTCTGACGTCATCGGGTCGGTGGAGAAGGGCAAGATGGCCGACCTTGTGCTGTGGGAACCGGCCTTCTTTGCTGCCAAACCGAAGATGGTCATCAAAGGAGGATTCATCAATTGGGCTGATATGGGTGATCCCAATGCCTCACTGCCTACACCGCAGCCCTGCATTTACCGTCCGATGTTCGGTGCCTATGGCCGGGCATTGCCGAAAACATCCATCTCCTTTGTTTCCCGTGCAGCCTACGACCTCGACATCAAGAGACGGCTGGGGCTGGAGCGTATAGTTTTGCCTGTATGCCGCACCCGGCAGCTGACCAAAGCGGATATGTGCTACAACGGAGCCAGACCCAAAATTGAGGTTAATCCGGAGACCTTTGAAGTGACTGTTGATGGCCAATCCACCCGTATCGAACCGGCCAAGGAATTTTCATTGGGACAATTGTATTTCTTCAGTTGATGTATATATAGACTTTTCTAAGAAATATTCGTCATGATATACGACCATATTGTCGGAAATATCCACTCTCCCGAATGGCGGGAGAGACTGGCTCCCTTGGATGTGGAACATCTCCGCATAGACCAATGGACAGCCCAGAAAAGCCGTTTCCTGCTCCGGGGTATCGGAGGCGAGGAGTATCCGGTTGCTCTTGAGCGGAATACTCGGGTGACCGACGGAGACATCATCCTCTATGATCCTGAAGCTGGAAGGGCGGTGGTGCTCAGTGTAGAACTGAACCAAGTGATGGTGATAGACTTTGGCGGTTTGGAGGGAAGACCGGCGGAAGAGATTGTACACCGTGCTGTAGAACTGGGACACGCCATCGGCAACCAACATTGGCCGGCTGTCATAAAGGAGAGGCACGTATATGTCCCATTGACGGTAGATAAGAAGGTGATGCTCAGTGTTATGGCCACACACCATTTGGAGGGAGTCACCTATTCGTTCCGTCCTGGAAGTGAAGTGATCCCTTATATGGCTCCACACGAAGTGCGTCGGCTCTTTGGTGGTGCGGAGCAGGAGAGTCGGCATCATCATCATCATCACAGCTCCTATGTCTGAAAAACTTGAGAAACTTCCGTTGCTCTCTCTCATGCACTTGCTTCAGATGAGTGATTCGGCATTCCCTGTAGGCACATTCTCATTCTCTAATGGCTTGGAGACGGCAGCCCATCTGCGGTTGGTACACGATGCAGCCACACTGGAAGCCTATACGCGCACAATGATGCAGCAGGCTGCTTGTACGGATGGGGTAGCGGCACTCGTAGCGCACCGGGCCGCTTTGGCTGAAGAACGTCCGTTGTTGATTGAAGCTGACGGTGCTCTGCTCCGGCAGAAAATGAGTGGTGAGGTGCGGCAGATGCTGTGCCGTATGGGGCGTAAGTCCGGTGAACTCGCTGTCGGGTTGATGGCTCATCCTTTGCTTCATTGGTGGGTGCGAGAGATGACCGAAGGACGTACTCCCGGCTCCTATCCGGTGACACAAGGCATTGTAGCCGCATTGGCGGAAGTTCCGGAAGAGGCTCTCTTCTGTTCTCATCAATATGGAGTGATGAACATGGTGCTCAGTGCTGCCCTGCGTCTGGTACGGGTGTCGCACTACGATACACAGTCCATTCTCTTCAGGCTCAGCGGTGAGGTGCCGGCTCTCTATGAGGCTGTCCGGCTGCTGAGGCTTGATGAAATGTCGGCCTTTGCACCTCAAGCCGACATCCTTGCCTCGCTGCACGAGAAGGGGGAGATGAGAATGTTTATGAATTAAGGTGTAAACTTTTGGCAACAATGAATAATACTTGTAGAATAGGAATCGGTGGTCCCGTAGGTTCGGGAAAGACTGCTTTGATAGAGGCTATCACTCCCCGACTGATAGAACGGGGGCAGAAGGTGTTGGTCATCACCAATGACATTGTCACGACGGAAGATGCCAAGCACGTGCGTAAAACTTTGAAAGGCATTCTGGTAGAAGAACGCATCATGGGGGTGGAGACTGGAGCCTGTCCGCATACGGCTGTGCGTGAAGATCCCTCAATGAACATTGCGGCAGTGGAAGAGATGGAACATAAATTTCCCGATGCCGGCATCGTGCTGATAGAGTCGGGAGGAGACAATCTGACGCTTACTTTCAGCCCGGCTCTGGTGGATTTCTTCATCTATGTCATCGATGTGGCAGCAGGGGACAAGATACCCCGTAAGGACGGGCCGGGCATTTCGCAGTCGGACATTCTGGTCATCAACAAGACAGATCTGGCTCCCTATGTCCGTGCCAGTCTGGATGTGATGCGCGAGGACAGCGAACGGATGCGTCCCGGCAAACCTTTCATCTTCACCAACTGTTTCACGGGTGAGGGTATAGACGAACTGGTAGAACTTATCTTCCACATGGCCTTGTTTGACAGTGTGGGAGATAAGGGAGCACATAAACTATGAGGTATAAGCAATGAGTCCGACATTTCCATCTTTCTCATCTGATATTTCCACTTGGCGCGAACTGTCGCCTTATCGGAAGCAACCACGTGCCATGTATGTGGGTACACCTGGCAAACATGGGCGGCTTCATATGGTCTTTGGATTGGATGGCAGAGGACGGTCTGTGTTGCGTTATCTCGACCGCCGTGCTCCGCTCATTGTGCAACAAGCACTTTATTTTGACGAAGCGTGGCCGGAGTTGCCTTGTGTCTATATTCTCTCTTCGGGAGGTCCTCATGTTGATGGCGACCGCTATGAACAGCGGGTCAAGGTCGAAGCCGGTGCCTTTGCCCACCTCTCTACCGGTGCAGCCACCAAATTGGCAGGGATGCGATATAACTACGCTTCCATGATACAACATCTGGTGTTGGACGAGGGAGCTTATCTGGAGTATCTACCCGAAGAGGTGATACCCTGCCGGCATACACGGTTTGCCTGCGACACCCGCCTGACGATACATCCTACTGCCACACTCTGCTATGCGGAGATATTTACAGGAGGGCGTAAGTATCATGCAGCAGGCGAACATTTTGGCTATGATTTGTTGGCTGTGAATGTGCAGGGCGAACGTCCGGACGGCAGACCGCTCTTCAAAGAGAGGTTTCTTTCTGTTCCGTCGCAGCATGGGCCACAGGTGTTGGGAGTGATGGACGGATATGATGTATGGGCCAATGTGGTGGTGATGACTCCGGTGGAGCATACCGGTGCAATCTATTCGGCTGCAGAAGCATTCCTCTCTTCCGACCGTAAGTTGGCTGTCGGTATCAGCCGTTTACCTGGAATGTGTGGCTTGCTTTATAAGGTGTTGGGATGTGAAGTCGGCCCTGTAAAGCGTCAGGTCAGGGAATTCTGTTCATCGGTTCGTCTGGCGGTCAGGGGATGTCCGTTGCCAGAGGAATTCCCGTGGAGATGACACAAGGAGTCTTTATCCAGAATAAATGTAATGTAAAAACAGAGGATATGGAAATTAATATCAACAGAACATTCAGTTTGATGAATGCAGGCCTGGCACTATTGAAAGGAGCCGGGCAAGTGATGTTTCAAGGCAATGCTTTGACGGGTTTCTTCTTCTTGCTCGGCATCTTTTGGGGAGCATATGAATGTGGCACTCCGGCTGTAGCGTGGGGAGCAGTGGCAGGTCTGTTGGCCTCCACATTGGCCGGCTCACTGCTGCATGAACCTCCACACGAGGGTAGTGAAGGACTGTGGGGATTCAATGGCATCCTGGTTGGTTGTGCTTTCCCCACTTTCTTGGCAAACACACCGCTGATGTGGCTGGCACTGGTTTTCTGTGCCATGCTGACCACTTGGGTACGCACGGGCTTCAATCATGTGATGAAGCCGTGGAAGACCAACTCCTTCACCTTTCCGTTTGTTTTCACTTCGTGGATTTTCCTTTTTGCATCGCGTATGTTGCAGGGGATGCCTCCGGAATACATGGAAGCTCCCGAACTGTCGGCCCATCTGTCCACGGCTGTCGATTTGACGCCCGGTTCGTTGATGATTTATTGGTTGAAGGGGATTTCCCAAGTGTTTCTTATCAATTCATGGATTGCAGGTCTGCTTTTTCTTGTCGGTCTTTATTTGTGCAACCGTTGGGCTGCCTGGTGGGCAGCAGTAGGCTCAGCCGTGGCCTTGGTGCTTGCTTTGCTCTATGAGGGGGCAGGCAGCAGTGTTGCCGATGGGCTTTATGGCTTCAGTCCGGTGCTTACAGCCATAGCGTTGGGCTGTACGTTTTACAGACCCGGTCTGCGTTCGGGCATATGGTGTCTGATGGGGGTGGTTGCCACATTTTTCATTCAGGCAGGGATGGATGCCTTGGTGCTTCCTTTCGGTGTGCCTACGTTTACGGCTCCCTTCTGTATTGCCACCTGGCTTTTTCTCCTGCCGCTCTATAAATTTGACGAAAGAGTGCCCGACCATTCCCGTTGGCACAAAGGATAAACGTTTAATTTTTGTATATTATGCATATGTCAGATGCGCTTATTTCACCCACTGTAGCAGGGGTGATGGGCATTGTTTCAGCATTGTTTTTGGTAGTGGCCGTACGTCAGGTGCGGCGTAGTGGGGCAGATAATGCCGTTCCTCTGATGGGGGTGATGGGAGCTTTTGTGTTTGCTGCTCAGATGATAAATTTTACTATTCCCGGTACAGGCTCCAGCGGCCATATTGTCGGCGGTGTCTTGTTGTCGGTCCTGTTGGGGCCTTGGGCTGGTCTGATAGTGTTGGCATCTGTGCTGGTTATCCAATGTCTGGTATTTGGCGATGGCGGATTGTTAGCCTTGGGATGCAACCTGTTCAACATGGCAGTTTGCACCTGTCTGATAGCCTATCCGTTAGTTTATCGCCCGTTTGTTCGTCCGGACTCCACGGCAGCCCGGATAGTATGGGGGGCTGTATCGGCTTGTGTCGTCGGTTTGTTGCTCGGGGCTTTTGCCGTTTCATTGGAGACAGCCGCTTCGGGTGTCACAGCATTGCCTTTCCGTGAATTTCTGTTCTTCATGCTTCCCATCCATTTGCTTATTGGTATAGGCGAAGGGTTGGCTACGGCTTCCGTACTCTGTTTTGTACGTCGGTATAGACCGGATTTGTTGGCTTGGCAATCCGGCACACCCTCCCGTGATGTGAGGTCTCTATGGGTGTTCTCACTATTGGCTCTGTTGATGGCACTGTCATTCGGTTGGGTAGCCTCTGTGTTGCCTGATGGGTTGGAGTGGTCTGTGCAGCAAGTGGCAGGCGGTGCGGATGCCTATGCCATCCCCGTTGCAGGAGTAGATGTGGTGGGTGATGTACATGAAAATATGGTGCTGATGCCGGAGTATGACCATATGTTGGCCGGGGTGTTGGGGTGCCTTTTGGTTGTCTTTCTTGTGTGGATGGTCTCTTGGCTTTTCCGACAAAGTCATCTGAAGGCCAGATGAGCAGGATTGAATGGGCGATAGAGGCATTGGACAGTGTCGGGCGGGAGACATCCCGCCCGACACCGCTTCATCGGATAGATGCGCGGGCAAAGTTGATTGCCACCCTCTTTTTTCTGCTCTATGTGCTTCATCTTGGTGCGGACGGATTGCCCCAATTGGTGCTTTCTTTTTCAGTGCCGGTCTGTTTGTCGGTCTGGAGCGGGACATCCTATGGACGGCTGTTCGTGCGTTCGTTGGTCATGCTTCCTTTTGTGTGCTTTGTCGGCCTTTTCAATGTCTGGTTTGAGCGCGAGGTGGTTTTCTATGTATATGGTGTCCCTGTCACGTTGGGGTGGCTCTCGTTTACGGCCATTCTGCTTCGTGGCCTGTTGTCGGTGCAGATGCTCATGCTGCTGGTGCTCTCTACCGGATTTTATCGTCTGTGTACGGCATTGGTCCGTTTGGGTATACCGGCTTTGTTGGCTTCGCAGCTGCTTTTTGTCTATCGTTATCTTTTCGTTCTGTTGCAAGAGGCTTTGAGTATGGAGCGTGCACGCGCATCGCGCAGCTATGGGCGTCGTTCCTATCCGTTGAAGATGTGGGGGGTGTTTGTCGGTCAGTTGCTGTTGCGTACAGTCAATCGTTCGGAGCGCATTCATCGTGCCATGCTTTCACGCGGTTTTGATGGGACGATACCAGTGTCTGCCCACTCCGCTTGGCAGTGGCGGGACACACGTTTCTTGTTGTTGGCTTGTTTGTCAGTGGCTTTTCTGTTCTTTTCTTCTTGTTGGTTCTGATATATATTGGATATTTTTATGAGTCACCACTATCTTCGGTTTCATCATGTGCGTTACCATTATCCCAATGGGCATGAGGCGCTTTGCGATGTCTCTTTCCTGTTGCATCATGGCGAAAAGGTAGCTTTGCTGGGAGCCAATGGTGCCGGCAAATCCACCCTGTTGCTCCATTGCAATGGGTTGCTTCTTCCAAGTGAAGGAGAGGTGAATGTAGGCGGTGTACCCGTCAGTCGGCGTACGCTTCGCTTGGTTCGTCAGTCGGTGGGGGTAGTTTTCCAGCATCCGGATGATCAGCTCTTCATGCCTACGGTAGGTGAAGATGTGGCTTTCGGTCCCTTGAACATGGGACTTCCTCCCGATGAAGTGGAGCGTCGTGTGACAGAAGCTCTTCAGGCTGTGGGTGCTTACGAACTCAGGGAAAGGGCCGGATTTGAACTTTCTGGCGGACAGCAGCGTAGGGTGGCCATTGCCACCGTGTTGTCTATGCAGCCTAACCTGCTGGTGATGGACGAACCGACAGCCGGGCTTGACCCTCATGCCCGCAGGCAGGTGATAGAGCTTGTCCGTGGGTTCGGTCATACTTGCCTTATTGCCACACACGACCTTCCGATGGTGCGCGATTTATGTGTGCGTAGTATTGTCATGGCTGCCGGACGGGTTCTTTTCGACGGCTTCACAGAGCAGTTGTTTCAGGATGTGGAGTTGCTTCGTCGGGCAGGCTTGGAAGGGTAGGTGAGCAGCTGAACCATTTCTCCCCGTCCGTTGTTCTATGGCAAGATAAAGAGTAGATTGTTTAACTTTCAATGAATTTGTGTGTGCGTTATGGGAAAAGTCGTTTCGTCGTCATTGGCTTATCGTGCGACAGTCAATGGGCTGTTGCAACTTGTCACGCTGTTGCTCTCCATGTTTTTGGTGTTGGTCATTTCAGTCGATACTTTCCGTGGAATCATTTTTTACGACCAACCGGGCTATCTGCAGTTGCAGTTTTGGATTTGCCTGCTTTTTCTTTTTGATTTTTTCATCGAGTGGGCACTTTCAGAGCGTAAGCTCCGTTTCTTCTTCACCCATTTCATATTCCTGTTAGTGGCCATTCCCTATCATAACCTTTTCTCTTGGTTGGGCTGGACTGCTTCGCCTGAAGCCGCCTATATAGTCCGCTTTGCCCCATTGGTACGAGGCCTTTATGCCATGGTCATCATCGTAGGATGGTTCACCTACAGCCGCATTGTCGGTATGTTTGTCTCTTATCTGGTGGTATTGCTCGTTTCTGTCTATTTCGGCAGTCTTATCTTTTATATGGTGGAGCACGGAGCCAATCCCCTGGTGAACACTTACCCCGATGCTCTTTGGTGGGCGTTTATGGATGCCACTACAGTAGGTTCCAACATCATTGCTGTCACCACTGTCGGCAAGGTGCTTTCCGTCATTATTGCTGCCGTTGGTATGATGATGTTTCCCATCTTTACAATCTATATCACCAACTTGATTGAACGGAAAACGAAGAAAGAGCAGGCTGAGAAAGCATAAGTCGCCCGCTTGAAATACTGTGACTTTTTTCGGCTCAAATGGCTTTCAAAGACAGGGGTTTCAGTATTCTTGAATAGGTAGCTTCCCCTTCAGTGCTGCCAATGCATTGGAGGCGAGTGCTCCCATCTCATCTTCGCCCGGCATCAGTACGATGGGAGCCAGATAGTCGGTCTGCCTGCTGAGGGTGGCAGTGCAATAGGAACTGTGTGCAATGCCTCCGGTGATGATGATGGCATCCACCTGCCCGTGTAGGGTCACATACATGGCTCCTACCTGTTTGGCTACGGTATAGAGCATGGCATCCAGCACCCCCTTGTCCGGTTCCTCTCCTGCTTCGGCTCTTGCGGCTATGCTGATCATGTCGTTGTTGCCCAAATGGGCCGTAAGTCCGCCTTTTCCATTGAGCATTTTCTTTATTTGGGGGAGTGTGTATTTTCCGCTGAAGCAGAGTTCTGCCAATTGGTCTGCGGGGATGGTTCCTGCACGTTCGGGAGTGAAGGGGCCGTCGCCGTTCAGCGCATTGTTGGTGTCGATGACCCGCCCTTTCCGGTGTGCACTTACCGAAATGCCTCCACCCAGATGGGCTACGATGAGATTCATATCTTCATACTGTCGGCCTATAGATTCTGCATACTTGCGGGATACAGCTTTGCTGTTCAGCGCATGGAAGATGGAGATACGCTTGATTTCCGGAATACCCGTCAGTCTGGCTTCGGGTTGCAGTTCGTCCACTACTTCGGGGTCGGCAATGAAAGCCGGACATTTGCATTGGCATGCCAGTTCTTCGGCTATCAGAGCACCAAGGTTGCAGGCGTGTTCGTGTTTCGTATGTACGAGGTCATGCTTCATCTTTTCGTTTATCCGATAGACCCCACCGGGCATAGGCTTCAGCAGGCCTCCGCGTGCAATGATGGCATCAAATTCAAGCATGATGCCGCCTTTTTCCAGTTGTTTCTTGACAAAGTCGAGCCTGTAGGCATACTGTTCGCCGATGTGTTGGAAGGCAGCCAGTTCCTTGGCCGGATGGTGTGCTCCGGTGCTCCAGATGTTTGTGTTGTCTTCATAGATGGCCAGTTTGGTAGATGTCGAGCCGGGGTTTATTACCAGTATTTTCATTCTTCAGCCATGTTAGTTTGATATGTTTGTTTTTGTGCCTCCAGCAATGCAGGCCAGTGCGATGCTGTAGTATTTTGACTCGTCGGAGTCCGCTCTTGACGGCAATATCACAGGGGCTGTCGTGCCTGTGAGCATTCCCGCCATTTCTGCTCCTGCAAATAGCGAAATGGTCTTGTAGAAAGTGTTTCCTGCTTCGATGTTAGGGAATATCAGTATGTCTGCATTTCCCGCCACAGTGGAGTGTATGCCTTTGACAATGCCGCTGTGCCGGTCGCAGGCTGTCTTTACATCCATGGGGCCGTCTATCTGTATTTCTCCGTAGGCTCCTTCGGATGCTTGTTGTTTCAATTGCTTGTATATTAATGTATGGGGAAACTTCTCGTCTGTTTTTTCGTTACAGTGGATCAAAGCCACATAGGGATGTCCGGTTCCCAAATGCCGACAGATGTCCAGTGTTTGTTGCAGTATGGCCTGCATTTGTTTCAGGTTGGGTGCAGGGATTACGGCGGCATCTGAAAAGAGTATCATTTTGTGGTATGCCGGGATTTGGGCAGCCGTCACATGACTGAGTATGCCTCCTTGCGGCAACAATCCTTTTTCCTTGTCGATGACGGCCCGTAGCAGTATGTCAGTGTTGATGGTGCCTTTCATCAGTGCGTCAGCCTTTCCCTGTCGTATGTGGGCTACTGCCAGACGGGCTGCCTCTTCTGGCATTGCAGCATCTATGATGTCGGTATTTTCCGGGTAGAGCCGGGCGATGCGTGCGGCACTGTTTCCTTGTCCCTGTCTGGTAAATAAGACAAAATCGGCTATTCCTTCGCTCAGACAGCGGAATATGACGTGTTCTGTATGTTCATCCTCAGGACAGACTACAGCTATCCGTTTGCGCCGTTTTTGTCCGTGCAGCAGTCGTATGAGTTGTGCAAAATTCTGGTTCATCAAGAGTTTGTGTCATTAGATTTATTTGCAAAAGTCGGCAAAAATCTTCAAATATCGGCTGTTTTGTTCGCATTTTCTATGGATATTTAACAAAACAGTCCCTTATTTGTAGCATAATGACACTTCGTCTTAATGCATGGGATCTTCATACACGGTGATTTCCACCTCTTGAATGTCCTTGTTCCGCTGCTGGAATTTGATGATATTGATAAGTTCGGAAATACTATAGACCATACATCCTATACCAAGGATAATGAATGGGATGTTGGCCGATTCAATGGGGTTGAAAAGTATGAAAATGCCGGTGAGCATAATTAACACCGGAGTGATGTAGAACCCTGCGGAAACTTTCGTCCATTGGCGGGCTGTCGTCAATGTGATGATTTCATGGAGCCCGGCATAGGCAAGTATGATTCCCAAAGCATACATCAGCGACTTTTCAAAAAGTACGGGTTTTATCATCAGGCAAATTCCGAAGAAGATACTGCCGATACCGAGCACCTGTGTCCATCCGAATCGGTTGGGGGTAGGGGGATTGCTGTACCGGCGGTGGAGATAGACCAGCAAAGACAGCAGGCCGGGAATGAGGAAGAGGCAGCCTATGGCCATGATGAGATATACTACGGCACTTTGTGACCAGAAGACCAGCAATATTCCAATCAGCAGGGCACTGAGGCAGCGCAATATCGGGTAGAGCATTGTTTTCATATTTGTTCTGTTTATGATTGTTTTGTATTCAAAACAAAGGTTCTTTTCGTTTGGTTTTCTGATTGCTTGTTATTTTTCCTATCTCTTTTTTTTCTTTGTCAGGTTACGTGCCAGTTGGGTGGCAATGGTCTTGGCGAAATAGGTGACGGCTGTGCCGATTACGGTTGCAAAGAGTCCTTTCTTTGCCGATGAGCGTTTGTTGCTTTTGCGCGATTCTTCTTTGGCTTTGCGTTTCTCCTCTTTTTCTGCAGCTTCTTGCGCTTCTTTTTCTGCTGCCTTCTTTTCTTCGGCTTCGCGTTGTTTCGCTATTTGCTCGAAGGCAGATTCACGGTCGATGACAGTCTCATACTTTCCGCTGATGCGCGATGACAAGATGATGGCACTGCGCTGTTCGTCAGTGATGGCTCCAATCTGGCTCAACGGGAAAAGTATCTTTGCTTTTTGTACTATAGAAGGTGCTCCTTTCTCATCAAGAAAAGAGACCAACGCCTCACCCGTACCCAGTTCCAGAATTTCGCGTTCGGTATCAAAGGCAGGGTTGGGACGGAATGTCTGTGCAGCAGACTTTACAGCTGCCTGGTCTTTGGGGGTGAAGGCACGCAAGGCATGTTGTACCCGGTTTCCGCATTGTCCCAAGATGGTTTCGGGAAGGTCGGAAGGAGATTGTGAAATGAAATAGACACCGATGCCTTTGGAACGTATCAGGCGTACAATCTGTTCTATCTTGTCTGTCAATGTCTTGGAGGTGTCTTTGAAGAGCATGTGTGCCTCGTCGAAGAAGAAGATCATTTTGGGCAGTTCCATATCCCCTATTTCGGGCATCTTGTCGTAGATTTCAGTCAGCAGCCACATCAGGAAGGTGGAGTATAGCTTGGGCTGCAGCATCAGCTTGTCGGCAGCCAGAATATTCATCACTCCGCGTCCCCCTTCCGTCTGCAACAGGTCGAAGATGTCGAACGAGGGTTCTCCGAAGAACTTGTCTCCTCCCTGTTCAGCCAGTGCCAGTAGGGCACGTTGGATAGCACCTACCGATGCAGAGGATACGTTACCGTAAGTGGTTTCGTAGCGTTTGGCATTTTTGGCCACATAGTCGAGCATCAGGCGTAGGTCTTTCATGTCAACAAGCGGCAGGTTCTCGTCTTTGGCGATGCGGAATGTCAGGGTCAGGATGCCGGTTTGTGTATCGTTCAAGTCCATCAGTCGTGCCAACAGCATGGCTCCCATCTTTTCGATGGTTGTGCGTATGGGGTGTCCTTGCTCTCCGTACACATCGTACAGACGTACCGGGCAACCTTCAAACTTCAGGGAGGCTGTGTCCATTCCCCATTCAGCGCAACGCTTCTCTATGAACTTGCTCAATCCTCCCGTTTGTGAAATGCCCGAAAGGTCGCCCTTCATGTCTGCCATGAAGCAGGGCACTCCCGCTTGCGAGAATGTTTCTGCCAGTACTTGCAAAGTCACAGTCTTACCGGTACCTGTAGCACCGGCTATCAGTCCGTGGCGGTTTGCCATCTTTCCTATAAGGTGAATAGGCCCTTCAGCTGAATGAGCCACATAGAGTTGTTGTTCTTTATACATGACAAATTTATATAGTCCGCCACAAAGTTAATTCATTTTCTGACAATTTCTGCATCATGTTCGAAATTTCTGCACCATTTCTTTATATTTCTATAAAAAAAGACACGGATGCAGGGGCTTTGTCACCTCCTGTTTCCGTGTCGTGGACAGATAAGAAAAGTGTAATCGACGTTTCCTGATAATGTTTGTGCTGGGCCGCATCGGCAAAGAGTAACGCGTGGCAAGGAGCCTATGTCGTCTTTGGGGACGGCTTCAGCTGATGTTTTTATTGTGGTCGTGTCGTTCCTCGGATGACAAGCTTGGTCTTGATTATCTTGTTGCGGAACTTCCGTTGGCCTTCTTCTGTCGCCTTCTGTTCATATTCTTCCAAGAAAGCTGTGGCAGCGGCTTGTCCTACCTCGTATCCCCGTTGTTCCACGGTGGTGAGTTGGGGGTCGCAGCTTATGGCACGTATGTCGTCGGCAAATCCACAGATGGAGACATCTTCCGGCACGCGGTAGCCCATGCGCTTGCAGGCATAGAGCACCCCTAACGCTGTATCGTCGTTGATGGTGAAGAATCCGTCGGGATGTTCCTTTTGCCGCATCATTTCCGGAGTCAGCTGTTCGGCTTCTTCGCGGTTGTCACAGAGGCGGAAGAGATTCTTGTCTATCAGAATCTTATGCTTCAGCAGTGCATCCCGGTATCCGTTGAAACGGTTTTTCGAAATTTCCAGATTCATGGTCGCACCGAAGAAACAGATGCGTTTGCACCCTGTGTTGATGAGGTGTTCGGTTGCGGCGAAAGCGCCGGCATAGTCATCTACAACAATGCGGCTGGTGAGGATGCCCGTGCAGATGCGGTCAAAGAAGATGAGTGGGATGCCATCTTTTATCACTTCATGAAAATGGTCGTATTTCATCGTCTCCTTGGCTTGCGAGACGATGATGCCGCATACTCTGATGGCACGGTATGACTCGATAATCTGTTTTTCGCGCTCATACGAGTCGTTGCTTTGTGCCACTACGATGCGGTATCCGTGCTTTTCACAGGTCTCTTCGATGCCTGTGAGAATACAGGAAAAATAGTAATGAGTGAATTGTGGAAGTATTACACCGACAATTTTGGTACGGGCATTGCGGGCAGAACGCAAAGTGGCTGCCAGTGTGTTTGGTTGGTAGCGATGTTCTGCGGCATATTGTTGAATGGCTTTCCTGCGTTTCTCACTGATGTCAGGACTGTCTTTCAAAGCTCTGGAGACGGTTGATACAGATACTCCTAATGCTTTGGCAATGTCTTTGATTGTGATGTGCTCTTTACTCATCCGTTTGACACTTGGTTTAACAACGTAATTAGTTTAATGCAGGGCAAAATTAGCCCTCTTCCTCCGATAATGGCAGTTGCATCTTGAAATAACTCTTTTAAAAAGAGCGCAAACGATTGCAACTCTGACAACTATGCTTCGTATCTGAACTCCTCTATATAAAACTCTATATAAAAAACGGTGCTTTTGCTGATTTTATTGTTATTTTTGCACCGTCATTATAAAAAGAGCATAAAAAGAACTATGTAAAACTAAAATGGATGTATATGAAAAAAACAATGATGATGGCTCTGCTGCTGTTGGGAGGTTTGGTCTGTTTCTCCTGTGGAGAAGGAGATGGCGGAGAGAAGAATGCTTCTGAGTCAGAGGTGCCGGCAAATCCGGTGTCACCTGCCGACAGTGTGCTTACGGACAGTGTGCCTTTGCAGGCTTCGGAGGGCGACACCCTGATGGTGGCAGATTTTGCCAAGGGGGCAGACATCGGATGGCTGACGGAGATGGAGGCTGACGGAATGAAGTTCTACAATGCAGCGGGTGAAGATACCGAATGTTTGTCGCTGTTGAAGCAATTGGGGATGAATGCTGTCCGGCTGCGTGTTTGGGTGAATCCGGAGGAGAGAGGTGTCAGCTATTGCAACTTGTCGGATGTGCTTGTAAAGGCACGGCGTGCCCATAAATTGGGGATGGACATTATGATAAACTTCCACTACAGTGACTTTTTTGCCGATCCCAGCCGTCAGGAAAAGCCTGCAGCCTGGAACTCTATGACGGCATTGCAGTTGAAGGACGCTGTGGCGGAACATACCAAAGAGGTACTTCGGGCACTGAAGGAGGAGGGTATCACCCCCCGTTGGGTGCAGGTGGGCAATGAGACATACAACGGTATGTTGTGGCCTTCCGGGAGACTATGGGACAACAGTGGGGACGTCCCCGACGGTTGGAAGAACTATGCGGTGCTCCATAATGCAGGTTATGATGCTGTGAAGAGCATCTTCCCCGAGTCCGTTGTCATTGTACACATCGATAATGCATGGGACAATCGGAGTTGGTGGTTCAAGGATTTCCTTGCCAATGGTGGCAAAATGGACATGATTGGCCTCTCGCATTATCCGCAGACCCACGATGAGATGACATGGAAGGAGATGAACGACTTGGCCATTGCCCATATTGCCCAATGGGGAAAGATTTATGGCGTGGACGTGATGGTGTGTGAAGTGGGTGTGAAACCTTATCAGGAAGCATTGGCCACTACGGTGATAAAGGATTTTGTCAGCCGGGTGAAAGAGGTCGTTCAGTGTGCCGGGGTCTTCTATTGGGAGCCGCAGGTGTATGGCGGATGGAAGCCGGCAGTCTATACTCCGTTGGGATGGACAGCCTATGATATGGGTGCCTTCCGTGCAGACGGAAAGCCCTCTACAGTGATGGATGCTTTCAAGGATTGATAGGGGAAGATATAAGGGAGGTTCTATAAATTAGTTTCTTCGTTTATTGGGGTTGGTTCTCTGCTTGGA
>CAZTPB010000022.1:0-18813 GCA_964614555.1 uncultured Bacteroides sp. | reverse complement strand
CGTCTGCCTCACCGTCACGGTGCAGAGCTGGCGCGCGGCCAAGGAAAGGCCGGTGGAGACGATAATGAAATAAGGGAGAATATCCTTTTTGGATAAGAATTTATCCTAATGTCACGCGGTGCACCTCGACGGGGTAACGGAGGAAAAGGCTGGCCGAGCTCATGAATTTTTCTTCTGATTCGGTGGTATAGAACCGGCACGAACCGTTTTTGGAACAATGGCTCTCCATCTCGGGATGGCGGTAGAGATAGTCTTGCAGGCTGGCCGCTACGTAGTCTCCTTGGCAGACGATGGTGATGCCGGCAGGTGTGAATGCACGGATTTTTTCGATGAGCAACGGGTAGTGGGTGCAGCCGAGGATGATGGTGTCAATCAACGGGTCGCGTTCCAAGAGTTGTGTGATGTATTTCCGGACGAAATAGTCCGCTCCGGGAGAATGGGCTTCGCCGTTCTCCACCAGCGGAACCCATAAGGGGCAGGCCTGTCCGCTGACCTGTATGTCGGGGAAAAGTTTGTTGATTTCTATGGGGTAAGAAGCGGAAAGAATGGTGCCTTCGGTAGCCAGTACGCCGATGTGGCGCGAACGGGTGATACCCCCGATGCTTTCCACTGTAGGGCGGATGATGCCCAACACACGGCGGTCGGAGCCGAGGCGTGCCAAATCGTTCTGCTGCACAGAGCGCAGAGCTTTGGCCGAAGCAGTATTGCAGGCCAATATGACCAGACGGCATCCCATGTCGAAGAGTTTCTCTACGGCTTGACGGGTAAATTCATAGACCACCTCAAAAGAACGGGTGCCGTAGGGGGTACGGGCATTGTCGCCCAAATAGATGTAGTCGTATTGGGGCATGAGGCTACGGATTTGGCTGAGGATAGTCAGTCCGCCGTAGCCGGAGTCGAATATGCCGATGGGGGCACTCATCTTGTGATACATTACGAACTACGGGTTGCGAGGACGATGGTGGCTGTTATGCTCATCACTTGTCACTCGTAACCCGTAGCTCAAAGAGTCATTTTATGTTCAGTTTTTCCTTGACCTGTTGGGTGATGTCCATTCCGGCTGCCGGGTTGATGTAGGGGCAGGCATTGTTGTCGGTGTTCAGCACATAGTCCAAATTGTACTTGCTGCCCACTTGGGCAATGGCCTCGTTCAGTTTGGCTACAACAGGGGCGGTCAGCTCCTTGCGTGCAGCTTCCAGCAACTCCTTCACTTCGTTCTTGAAGCGTATGCTTTTTTCCATCAGGTCTTGCAGCTCTTTCTGGCGTTTGATCAGGATATTTTCGGGAAACTCCTTTTGTCCTTCGAGGAATTCGGCAAATCTGCGGTTGAATTCTTTGTCCGAGCGTTGTAGCTCGGCATCGTATTTCTCCTGCAGTTGGTTCAGTTTCTCTTGGGAAGAGGCATATTCTGGCATCAGTCTGATAACCTCCGAGTAATTCAGGTAGCCGAATTTTGGCTGCAACCGGGCATCGGTGGTTTCTGTTGGCTGCACTGTTTCTTCTTGTTGTGCCGACAATGCCAACGGGAGGCACAGCAGGAGTATTCCTATCAGTCTTCTACACATGCCCATCGTGTTTTACTTGATTCCCAATTTGGCTTTTACTTCCTCAGTTACGTCTGTGCTGAGGGTCTCGCTGATGTAGGGTACAGCACCTGTCATATCCAGGATGTAAACGTATCCGCCGGCAGTACCCACTTCATTGATGGCATTCTTCAGCTTTTCGCTGATGGCGGCCATTTTCTCTTCCGAGGCTTTTTGCATATGCTGTTGTCCCTCCTGGTAGTACTGCTGCATACGTCCGTAGAGGTCTTGCAGTTCCTTTTCCCTGCGTTCGGCGATGTTGGCAGGCAAGGTTGCCTTCTGTGCTTCAAACTCTTCGCTTTTCTTGGCCAGTTCGTCGTTCATGCGTTTGATTTCGTCTTCGTAATCTTTTTGCAGTTTCTGGAGTTCTGCCTGTGCTGTTGTGTACTCGGGCATCAAGGGGATGATGGCTGCAGAGTTTACGTGACCGAATTTCTGTTGTGCACACATTCCCATCGGAATGATGAGCATCAAAGCTAAGATTAATTTTCTAAACATGATTTCTTTAATGATTAATGATTATTGTTTTTTTTCTTATTTTTGTTTTATGCTGCAAAAGTATGGAATTTAATTGGAATATCCCAACTTTGAGAGCACTTCGTTGCTAATGTCGGCTCTTGGTGAGGCAAAGATGATGCTGCTGTCCGATGCGCGGTCGAGTATCAGCGAGTATCCTTTGGCATCGGCAATCTCCTTGACGGCGTTGTATATCTCGTCTTGGATGGGAGCCATCAGGCTTTCGCGCTTTTTGTAGAGTTCACCGTCGGGGGCAAAGTATTTCCGTTTCAGTTCGCTGGCTTCCTTTTCCTTGGCTACAATCTCTTCCTCTTTTTTTGTCTTTTGCTCTTCGGAGAGGAATACCGCCTCCGATTGGTAATTCTTGTAGAGGGTCTGTGCCTCTTGTGCCAGTGCTTCCACTTCGGCCTGCCAACGTTTTGAGATTTGGCTGAGCTGTTCGTTGGCCCGCTCATAGGCCGGTATGTTCTTGAGGATATACTCCATATCTACCAGCGCAAACTTCTGTGCGCTTGCCGTCAGTGCTGTCAGGCAGCAGATGATGGCCATCAAAAGCATTCTTTTCATATCATTTTGTTTTAATTTTATGTCTCTGTCATTAGAACTCCTGTCCCAGGATGAAGTGGAACTGGCTTCCGCCGTATTGGCTTGAACCATAAATTTTGTCGAAACCGTATGCCCAGTCGATACCCATCAGTCCTACCATGGGCAGGAAGATGCGGACACCGGCACCCGCTGAACGCTTCATGTCGAAGGGATTGAAGTCTTTCACGTCTGTCCAGGCATTTCCGCCCTCTACAAATCCGAGTACATAGATGTTGGTCGAGCCTTCGAGCATCAGCGGATACCTCAGCTCCATGCCCAAGCGTGAATAGGCATATCCCTCGTAGCCGTAGGGAGTGAGCGAGCCGTTTTCGTAACCGCGCAGGGCGATGGTCTCTGTGGCATAGCTCGATGAGTATCCGCTCATACCGTCGCCACCCATGTAGAAGGTTTCGAACGGCGAGCGTTTGTAGCGGTTGTAGTGGCCCAACAATCCGAATTCCACACGGGTCATCAGCACCGGACATTTGTTTCTCGACGAGAGTGCCGTATAGGTCTTGCTCTTGAACTTCCACTTGTGATATTCCACCCAACTGTACTTCTTGTTCATGTCGTTCTGGTAGTTGGGGTCAGAGGCACTTTGCGCATAATCTGAGTAATCTACCCCATCGAAGAGGGAGTAGGGCGGTGTCAGCTGACACGACAGTGAGAATTCGGCACCCGAACGCGGATAAATGGGGTTGTCCACCGAACTGCGTGCGAGCGTCAGCTCCAGACTGATGTTGTTGCTCTTTCCGTTGGTGACGGGGAAGTATTGCCAGTCTTTCAGCACATAGCGCTGGTAGGCGAGAGCAGCAGTGAAGGTGAAGTAGTCATCAGGCCAGCGCAGACGTTTGCCGAACATGATGGATACACCATAGAGTTGTACCGACTTGTCGGGGTCGTAATACGACTCGTAGCTGTTGTAGTAGCTGCTGTTGTAGTTTCCGTAGCCGTAGAGATAGTTGTAGTAGTTGTTGTAGTAGGCCGAGTTGTAGTAGTTGCTGCTCACGTCGGTCTGTTTGGAGTAGAAAGCGGTCACGGAGAATGAGTTGGGGCGTTTTCCTCCGAACCAGGGGTCGAAGAACGAGATGCTGTACGACTGGTAATAGTCACCGTTAGTCTGTCCGCTCAGTGTCAGGGTCTGTCCGTCTCCCTGTGGCAGGAATCCCCGTCGGTTTTCGCTCTTCTTGAAGAGGTTGTCCATGGAGAAGTTGGTAAACTTCAGACTTAATTTTCCGATGACACCCGTCTGTCCCCATCCGGCCGAGAACTCAATCTGGTCGTTGGCCTTCGACTCCAGCATCCAGTTGATATCTACTGTTCCGTTTTCGGGATCGGTCTGCACGTCGGGGTTGATGGTCTCCTGATTGAAGTGTCCCATCTGTGCAATGTCGCGGTAAGAACGTTCAATGGCCTCTTTGCTGAAGAGGTCTCCGGGTTTTGTGCGCAATTCGCGGCGTACCACCTCTTCGTAGAGGCGGTCGTTACCGGCGATACGCACGCGGTTGATGGAGGCTTGCCGTCCTTCACTGATACGCATTTCCACATCGATGGAGTCGCCATCCACATTCACTTCTACGGGATCTACACTGAAGAATACATATCCGTTGTTCCAGTATTGGTTCTGTATGGCATCCTCATCGGTTCCCAAGCGTTCCATCATGAGTTTTTGGTTATAGACATCTCCTCGTTTCATCTGCAGCGTGTAGGCGAGCTGGTCGGAGGTATATACGGTGTTTCCTACCCAAGATATGTTGCGGAGATAATACTTGTCTCCTTCTTCCATGGTCAGGTAGATATCTACCGTACGGTCGTCGTGCGGCACGATGCTGTCAGTAATGATGGTAGCGTCGCGGTAACCCAATTCGTTGTATTTGTCGATGATGAATCCTTTGTCTTCCTCATACTTCTCGTTGATGAACTTTTTCCCTCCTTTAAAGAAGTTTCGGAAGCGGTTGGCCCACGTACTCTTTTCACGAGTCTTTTTCATGGCCCGCCGGATGGTCTTGTCAGACACGGCTTCATTGCCGTTGATGTATATTTTGTTGATTTTGATTTTTTCTTTTTTGTCGATATTGACATCTACAATCATTTGGTTCTCAGCCGTCACATCGTCGCGTTGCAATATTTCCACTTCGGCATTCTTGAATCCTTTTTCGTCGAAATACCGTTTGATGACAATCTTGGCACGATCGACCATGTTGGGAGTTATTTGCTTGCCCTTTACCATGCCGAGGCGCGATTCCAAATCTTCACGTTCCGACTTCTTCACGCCGTTGTAGCGTATTTCAGAAATGCGTGGGCGTTCGGCCAGCTCGATATTGAGGTAGATTTTGTCTCCCACGATACTGTCTGCAGAGATGCGCACATCGGAGAAGAGTCCGTGTTTCCAGTATCTTTGGGCTGCCTTGGTTATCTCTTCACCGGGCACCTTCACATTCTGTCCCACTGAAAGTCCGGAAAGACCTATCAGCACATAGTCTTCATAGTTCTTCACGCCCGACACTGAGATTCCTCCGATTTCATAAGTGCGTGGTGTGCTGGTGTAGAGGATGAGAGGTTTCACCTGTTTCCCGTCGGTTTGCTGTGCTTTTGCGGGAAACAGTGTGCAGGATAGGAGGCAGACTGCCAATGCGCGGAATATCATGCCGGTGAGAGCCGGTATTGGAATTGTTCTCATTTTTATCTTTCTACTCTGTTACGTCGTTAGTGTTCGTTGTTGTCACTTGTTCACTGGTCTTTCCGAAGCGTCGTTCGCGTCCTTGGAAGTCGCAGATGGCCTTGGCCAGTTCCTCTTCGTTGAAGTCGGGCCACAATGTATCGCAGAAATAGAGTTCGGAGTATGCACACTGCCAAAGCAGGTAGTTGCTAAGGCGTATTTCACCTCCGGTGCGTATCAGCAGGTCTGGGTCGGGCATGAAATTGGTGGTCAGTTGGGTGTCGATGGTGGCATCATCGATACAGTCAGGGTCGATGATGCCTGCTTTTACTTTGGCCGCTATGTTGCGTACGGCTCTTGTCAGCTCCCATTTCGACGAGTAGCTGAGGGCGAGTACCAGAGTCATGCTGTCGTTGTTTGCCGTGTTGGCGATGCATTGTTCCAGTCTTTGGCGCACCTGTTCAGGCATCCGTTCCATATCGCCGATGACACGGAAGGCCACATTGTTCTTCATGAAAATCTCCTCTTCGATGCTTTCGAAGAGCAGGCTCATGAGTGCGGCAACTTCCATTTCCGGTCGTTTCCAGTTTTCGGTCGAAAAAGTATATAGGGTCAGGTATTTGATGCCTATGCGTGTGGCCTCTTCCACGATTCGCTTTACCGTCTCTGTTCCGGCCTGATGTCCTTTACTGCGTTCCTCACCGCGTTGTTTTGCCCAGCGTCCGTTTCCATCCATAATGATAGCCACGTGAGCCGGAACTCTGGCGGGATCTATTTGTTCTCTATAGGTCATATATATTCTTTTTCTTTATTTCTCATTGTTTTTTCTGTTCGCTTTCAGTCCTTGTTGCAGTTGTTGCATTTGGGCCAAATGTCGTAGGTGAGTGTCAGTGCCACGAACGAGTAACTGTCCTTGTTCTTCAGCAGTCCGCCCTTTACTTTGTAGGGGTCATCGAGCATCAGCCCTGTCTTTGCCGGCACATCCAGCTTGTCTGTCAGCGTGAAGCGCATGGAAAATTCGCATCCCACATTCCATCGGGGGGCAAACTTGTATTTCACTCCGGCTCCTATCACGAAGTTCATCGTCAGGATGTCATCGGCCGGCTTTTGGGCGTAAGTGAGTCCGATTCCTCCCAATGTATAGGGGGTGAAGCGCCGGCTTTCCTTGTAGGTCATTCCGTTGCCATAGGGCCAGAAGTTGTATTCGAACTGTGCCCCCAAATCGTAAACGTTCCTTTCAAAGCTACACTCTTCATTGTGCGGAAAGGCATTTTCTATCGTGCGTGTGTCGCCGGATATCTGTCCCATGGCAAGGTCGCACTTGATGGCCATTCGCGGATTGAGGTTGAATCGTCCCACAATGCCGGCCGAAAGCCCCATATCCTTGAAAGGGGTAGTGTAGTTGGCATCGCCCATATAGAAACATCCGCCGAGTCTCACACCCAGCTCCATTCGGTATTCTTCATCGGCATATTGCGCCTTCCCTGCAAAAGGCATCAGGAAGATGCCTGCCAGTAAGGGTATCAGTCTGTAGCGGATTGTTTTCATTGCCATCTTACTATTCCTTATTATATATAATAGTAAACGTGCTTTTGCATTGAAAATTACGTCCGTTGTCGGCTTTTACTCTTCCAATGCCCCAAGGTTGGCTCTAAACACTGCACTTTCTTCGGCAGCCATGAGCCAGATGTATCCGTTGTCATCCACTATGCAGGAGTGGCTTCCCTCGAAACCAGTCAGTTCGTCGGGCAGACCTGTATGGTTTGCCGACTGGCGTTGCCAAGTGATGCCTCCATCGGTGGAGGTGAACATGGCTTCAAAGGGTTCTATCACATTGTTGCGGTTGAAGCTTCTTCCACCGAAAGCATATAGCTTTCCTTTCCATCCCACCACGGTGAGGTCTTTCAGCAGCGGGCAGCCATACCGGCTGTTGTTGTAATGTGTCCAGACGGATTCGGTTGACAGTTTGGTCCATACTACAGCACAAGAATCGGTTGTGCCTTCCGGAATGCCTACCAGTGTCGTGCGTGTGATGTTGTGGTTGGTTGTCAGTGTCGAACTGACGGCCGACGGCGAATGGGGGAATACCTTCTTGTTTATGTTTTGTATGGTTGTCCATCCCTCTTTCGGTGTACCGGCCAAGATGATGGTGTCTCCGTTTGTCAGGTAGAGTTTGTCGTCGGCGGCAGCCACGATGTCCGTATAGGTTGTTGTGCTGTTGTATGGATTCCATGTTATGCCATCAGCCGAGCTGTAGAGTCTTCCTTCGGCCAACAGGTAGAGGCTGTCGGCTAATGCCGTCAGCGTGTGGCAGTCAGCTTCGTCAGCCAGTCCGGTCACAGGGGTCAGTGTGCTCCATACCTTTCCGTCGCTCAGCAGTGTGGAGGTCATAGCGGTCGTTCCGTTGTGTTGCGCCAATACATAAAGACGGTCGTTCATCACAGCGGCCTTTTGTGCTGTCATTCCTTCACCGGGGAAATTGTTTCCTGTCGGTCGTTTCCACATTAGCGAGTCCGGATTGTTCTGATGGACATTCAGGCGGATGTAGTAAGTGCGGTTGCTCACCCCATCGGTAGCATATACCGTGAAGCGTACAGGCGAAGTGAAGTCGATGCTGTCTGTCGTCGAGTAGTATCTCATCTCATCGCCTTCGCCATATACGATGTAGTATCCCTCGTAGCCGATGTTTACTGTCACTTTAGTTATGTCTGTTCCTACGGGTAGCGAGTCGCGGTTATACACTTCTCCGTTCACGTGGTCAATGGAAAAGGGGTAAAGGTCACCATCGACGGTGACGGTGTAGGTCGTGTCTTTTCCCGATGCATCGGTGTTGGTCACTTTGGTTTTGACATCGTTGATAGAAAAGGAAACGATGGAAGCGTAGGCGGTAGGCTCTTCCGTGTTGTCTTCCAGGCAGGAAGTCAGCAGAAATGTGGCGGCCACAAAGCTCCCTAACATTGTTAATATTTTGCGCATTCAGTTCAATTATTTGGTAACAAGTCGCAAAAATAGTAACATTTTCCGCTTCTCAAAAGAGAATCCCACAAGTTTTATACTATATTATAAATAAAAAAGGCCTTGTTACCAACTTTTTGCGATTCAAATGCCGAAAAATGGGACATTTTATACCACTTATATTACACTATTGCACAATGCCGCACTACACTTTTCCCCTTTTTCTATTGCAAAGTGGAAGAATAGCCATATCTTTGCAGGAGTTTGACTGTCTGTTTGTGGGAAAGGTTGAATTTTTAAAAGTCAGGATGATATACTTCCCAATGTGATGAAACTTAAATAACATTAATATTTCGTCCTTTTTTCTTCGCACGTACCTTGATTACTCTATTTTTGCACACAAATCATTTAAAAATAAAGGAGAAAACATGAGAAAAACATTACTTGCTGCTGCAGGTTGCCTGACTTTTTCCGTTGCTGTTGCGCAAGAGGCAGAAGTGAAGCTCGTAGCCAAAGTGCACAACCTCATTGAGGAGACAGCCCTCTACGATTCGCTTCCCGGCTCGTTCGTACACGGAGTCTCATACAACGGCGAATATGCCGTAGGATACGGGTCGGAATACACCAAATGGTCTTTCATTTGGAACCGTACGACAGGAACGTTTGAACTGATAACGGGGTCGTACGGAAACTCGTCCATTGCCAACGGTGTGTCGAACGACGGACTGGTGGTGGGTGCCTATAACTGCGACCTTAAGGGCAATGGCGGAGAGGGGTATCTGCGTCCCGGCATATGGCGCGATGGTGTGTGGACACCGCTGCAATTGGAAGTGGAGGAAAATGAACTGGTGAGCGGGCAAGACCCCACGGTGAACGGTGAGGCCTGCTTCATCTCAGGCGATGGAGCCTTCATTACGGGCTATATCTATAGTCCCAGTTTCCAACGCAACTTCTACGACGAGGATGGTTCTCTGTTGGAGACGCGGAATGTCGGGTTGCTCCGTCCGGCCATCTGGACATGGAATGAGAAAAAGGGAGCTTACCAGCTGGAAGTGAAGTGGAGAAATTCTCCCACGGGTGATGAATTGCAGCAGGGTATGTGGTCGCACTACGGTTCTTCGCAAGATGCCACTGTGTTGGCCGGTGTGGCCGACCACCCGACCGGGTGTCGCTCACCGTCTGTATGGGTAGGAACGCCGGGCAAGAAGGCGACACTGACCCGCATCTACGGCAAGGAGGACATTGATGTGAACAGCGAAGAGAGTCTCTATTTTTACGATGGTGCCATGGGTAGCGTCAGCCCCAATGGAAAGTATGCCGGTGGATATTGGGACCCTTACGGCAACGGCTACGAAATCACCGGTTTTGTTTATGACACAGAGCTGGAAGAGCTGGAAGAGATGCCCGGATGGGGCATGGTGACAGCCTCTCTGGACGATGGCACTCTCTTTGGTTCGGACGGATATATGGGCGGCGCGATGATCCGCACTGCCGACAAGAGTTATAACGGGTCGTTCCAGACCTATCTGGAAAATACATACGGTGCGTTTACCGGCAATCTGCCCGGCACCATTCTTTCCGTATCGGGCGATGGCACTGTCATCGGCGGTTGGTATGCGGTGGCTGATGCCATCGGTACGCTGATGTATCCCAGCATCGTGCAGATCAAACCCTTTGAAGAGGCTGATGCCATCGGTGCGCCTGTAAAGTATGAGCACAATGTCCTCGTCATTGCCGACGAGGTGGTGGCTCCGAAAGCTGTGAGGGTAGAACTTTACAGTGCACAAGGTTCTTTGCTTGCTTCTGTGGCCGACAGCCGCATCAGTTTGGCCGGGCGGCACGGAGTCATCATCGCCAAAGCCACCTATGCCGACGGCAAGGTGCAGATGAAAAAAGTGGTGGTGGAGTAATTTCTTGTCTGATTGTTATTCTCAGGCACGGATTATGCAGTTAAAGTTCAGACTGTGTAATCCGTGCCTGAAATCTTTTACGACCTGCTCACCTGCAGTCCTTGCGTAGAAAGGGACATCTCCACAAAGCGGGCGCAAGTGTTGGCCGGCTTTTCTTGCAGTAGCGTACGGATGCGGGCTGCAGCTTCGGGGTCTTTGGCTACCATATAGAGATAGCCTCCTCCTCCAGCTCCGGGGAGTTTGTATCCTAAGCAATAGTCTTTTATACGGCTGATGATGGCTTCTACCGATGGTGGGTTTGTGCCGGAGTCGAGCCGTTTGTTTTGTTCCCACGAACGTCCTACAAGTTGTCCCATCTCGTGGAAGTTACCCCGCTGTATGGCTTCGTAGAGATCGATGGCATGTGCCTTCATGTCGGCAAGCAGCTGCAATTGGCTGGTCTCGTTGAGGAACATACGGCGTACGATTTCTGCCAAGATACCTTTGGCTGTGCGGGTGATGCCTGTATAGTAGAGCAGATGGCACTTTTGGTATTCAGGATTGGTAAAGAGGAAGTCGGGCAGCCAGCGAACGAGTGGGCTTTGATTGAATCCTGAAGTCGTCTGCAGCAGTTTTACACCGTGGAGTACACCGCCATATTGGTCTTGCCAGCCTCCGCCGGTGGTGAGCAATTGCTCTAAAGCCAAGGTGCGGAGGCAGATTTCGTTTTTGTCCCATGCCAATCCGCAGAAGTCAGAGACGGCTCCGAGTACTGTAGAGGCTAAGATGGAGCTGGTGCCTAATCCCGAACCGGCAGGAATGGCTGAAAGTAACGTCACTTCAATGCCCGAGCCGAATGCTTGTAGCTGTTGCTCGAGCGAAACGTATTTTTCTGTCGAATAGTCGGGCAAGAATCCGGCTAAGGCCAATGCGGCTTTGGGGATGGAGAAGGGTGAGCCTACTTTGGCAAAGTCGCTTAATTCTTCGTATGTGCAGACTGTTTCTCTGGCTCCCAAGTCGATGGAGCGGAGGATAATCTGATGTTCCCGGCAGGGCTTGATGTATGCCTGCAGCGGTGGTTGTCCATTCAGCTCGATGGCAATGTTTACCACATTGCCCCCTTCGTTCAGGCAGTAGGGGGGCGTGTCGGTCCATCCGCCGGCCAAATCGATACGCACAGGACTTCGTCCCCAAACTATCTGGTCGGCATAGACGGCGCAACGAGGTTGCTGTCTGGTTGCAAGGATACGATGGGTGAGTCCTTCACGGAGCAGACCGAATGCCAGATTTTCTTCTTCGGCGGCACTCTCTTCTCCTTTGAGAGCGCGAAGGCGTGCACGGAAGGCATGGTCGTGTATGCGGGTCATCAGAGAGGTTTCGGCTGACAGCGGAGTTGGCTCTTGCAGACCGAAACGGAAATGTTCGGAAGCGGCGTCATCCAGATTGACTTGATAAAAGACGCTCTTTTCATGATTGGCTGCCAGCTTCTGCCAATTGATGGCCCGAAAATCCTCGCGTTGTTGGTAGAGACGGCGCAGGTTTGCTTGGGCGGAGATTTCATCGGCAGAAAGTTTTTGTGCCTGTTCCCACAAACTCTTTCCTTGTGGGCAATCAGGCATCTCTATCATCCAACGGAGCACGGTGCTTATTTCATCCGTTGTGTGGCAGATGGGGAAGAGGCGTGCTGCTTGCATATCGTGGTTGCCCTCTATCGAGTTGGTGGAAATGCCGCGTCCGGCAGCCCAAGCAGTGAAGGGGGATTGCATGAAGGTGACAGAATTGTCGGCTAACGCTCCTTTAAAGGTGTCGTTGAAGCCATAGGGGCGGACAGCCCATCCGGTCTTTCCGATGGGTACAATGTCGATACAGGTACCGGCCGGCAGGTTTAGAGTCCAGTCGTTTTTGGGTACACCTGTGATGATGTGCCGGTGGGTCAGTGTCCATGAGCTTGGCACGTAGCTGTTCTCTATCCATATTTCATAATTGTCGGCTGTCAGCGGACGGGCAGTAAAGGCGTTTTGGATAAACATGGCAGGATGGGCTTTCACCCGCCGGTGAATGATTTCGCGCTGGTCGCTGATGATGTTCTGTACAGCTACGGTTGAGGAAATGAGTTCGCGGCTGGTGCCGTAATGGTAAAACTCTCCGCCCGGCAGTGGCAATACGGCCACACTCAATTGTTGCAGTTCTTCATCTGCTATTGTGGGATGTTCGCCCAAAGCGCAGCCGAAGTCGGAATAGAGGTCGTAGTAGCTGATGGACGAAGCGTTGTCTGCTGTTTTTCCGGAACGCTTCATCAGCAGTTTGACAGCACGGTCGCTAAGCAACCAGATGCCGATGTCCATCAGGAAGAGGTGGGTTTGCAGCAGGTTGGCCATGCGTTCTACCGATGGTTTTTGGAGCATAAAGTCAAGCTTGTCGGGCGATTGGCGTGAAGAGACGAAGATTCCGTGGTTCTTGGCGAGATTGGGATCTACCCATAGGCCGTAGCAGACGACATCGGCTTCGGGGATGTCTTGTAAGGGTTCGGATGAACGGATATAGACATCGCCACTGGCTATCAGGGTATGTAGCGATGCCGGGGCTTTTTCCATGATACGGTCGTAGAGCGGCAGTTGCAGCGAAAGCAGGTTTTGCTTGAGGCGTTGTCCTTTGGCCCATCGGAAGATGGGAATCGGAGTCAGGATTTTGCCTGAAGGTGCATAGCTTGGCAGGCGGCGGCTTTGTCCGCCGGCATGGAGCAGGATGCGTTTCTCACGTGACAGCCATTCGTCAAAACTTTCTCCCTCTGTAGCCCATGCCTGATGACAGGCGGCCAACAACCAGGTGGTTCCTCCTCCGGAGCCCAGCTTGGCTCCTACGGGGTCGGAAGTGCAAAACCATTCTTGGGCATTTACACCCTCTATCTCATGAAAACACTCCACCAGGTTGGGTGGCAGTGACAGCAACTTTTTCATATATTATAATTTGATTACATGTACTCATCGCCCATCTTTACTCGGGCATCATTGATCATTTTGCGCAACATGGCCGGGTCGTCTTTCGGACAGATGAGCAGTATTTGGTCGGTATCGACTATCAGATAGTTTTCCAATCCTTGTGCGACAACCAGTTTCGTTGGTTGGTTGGTAGTAATGAGGCAACCATGGCAATCGTAGTGCATACTATGGGTGTTGACTACGGTGTTCTCTTTACAGTCTTTCGGGAGCAGGTCGTGGTAAGTGCTCCATGTTCCCAGATCACTCCAACCGAAATCGCAAGTCATTACATAGACATTGTCCGTCTTTTCCAAGAGTCCGTATTCTATAGAGACATTGGGGCATGAAGGATAGTGTTCTTCGATGAAACGTCTCTCTTTTTCTATCGTGCTATAAGGATTGTCAGTGGCTTCGAAGTGGGAGGCCAGTTCGGGGACATGGTTGTGGAATGCATTGATGATAGTGTCGCTTTTTCCTAAAAAGATGCCGGCATTCCAATAAAATTCTCCACTTTCCACAAATATTTCGGCCAGTTCACGTTCCGGCTTCTCCGTAAAGGTTTTGACGGAGTGAAATGCGTCCTCTCCCTCATCCCCTATCTGGATGTATCCGTAGCGGGTCTCCGGACGGTTGGGACGGATGCCTACACACAAGAGGCGAGGGGAACGGTCGATAAATTTCATCCCGGCTTGAATAGCTTGTATAAACTCCTCTTCCTTCATGATTAAATGGTCTGAAGGAGTGAAGACGATAGTGGCTTCTGGGTCGATGGCATGGATGTGGTAAGTGGCCCATGCCAGACAAGGAGCTGTGTTGCGGCGGGTAGGTTCGGACAGAATGTGTTCGATGGGCAGGCTCGGCAATTGTTCGGTCACCAGTGTTGTATAGTCGGTGTTGGTGACAACAAATATCCTGTCGGCACCAACCAACCGACTGTAGCGTTCGTAGGTTTGTTGTAGCAATGTGCTTCCCGTCCCGAAAAAATCGATGAACTGTTTCGGCATTTCTTTGCGGCTCAATGGCCAAAAGCGGCTGCCGATGCCACCTGCCATTATCACGCAATAGTTATGGTTTTCCATGTCTGTTTTCCCTTGTTTTAAATAAACACTGCTAAGATAATCCTATTTTTCGGGATGAGCAAGGAAGTGGTGTGTAAAAAGTATTAATCTTGGCAAAGATTCAAGGAAAAAGAGGGGAGATGTTTGAGAAAACAGTTGTAAGATGGTATAATGAAAGAAAATAAGTTCAGGCACGGATTAGCCATATATAATCTTGCGTAATCCGTGCCTGAATGTCATTCAATAGTTATTTTCCATTAATTGGAAATGTCCTCGTCCATGGAGGCAAGCGGGGCATTTGGCAGGAGCCTCTTTGCCTCGGTGCAGGTAGCCACACTTGCGGCATTGCCATACGACCTCTTCTTCGCGTCGGAAGACTTTTTCCTTTTCGATGTTCATCATCAATTTCTGGTAGCGTTTCTCATGCCCCTGTTCGGAGACGATGATACGGCGGTACATCTCTGCGACTTCAGTAAATCCTTCTTTGTCGGCCGTCTCGGCAAAGGCCGGATAAAGCTCAAAAGCTTCTTCGTGTTCGCCTGCAGCAGCCTCTTTCAGATTTTCCAATGTGTTGCTGATGATTCCCGCCGGATAAGATGCGGTGTGGCTGACAGTGCCTCCTTCAAGGAACGTTTGGCATGCATACACTCTTGTTCGGCTGTTTCCTGAAAGATGGCAGCAATCTGTTCATACCCCTCTTTTCTTGCAGCTTTGGCAAAAAAAGTATAACGCATATGGGCTTGCGACTCTCCGGCAAATGACGTGAGGAGATTTTTCTCCGTCAGCGTTCCTTTTACACTTTTCTTCATGTGTTCAAGAATTAAAGATGAATAAATGCATGAAAGGAAACAAGCTGACGGAGAAAAAGTTCATTTATTCCGTAGGAGTAAGTTTGACCTTTTCTACGGTGAACGACTGTACCAGTTCTTTGTTGAATTCTGTTTTGCGTGCCTTGATGTCGAGGTTGCTGAAGTTGAAATCAACCAAATCATACTGCTCGGAACCTTTGACGTTGAAGAAAGCGTCGCAAGTGAATCGGATGTTGCGCATGGTGATGTTGTTGGAGCGCGACTTCGGCATATCCTTGCGGTCCTTCAAGTCGAAGAACTGTGTCCACGGACGGATATAGATGAAGTTGTTGGCATCGCCCTCGATGTCTTCCACCGTAATGTATTCGTAATGCTGCGGTGTGTCGGGACGCATTTTCAGCCAAAGCAGGCGCTCGGCATTGTTTACTTGGCAGCGGCGGAAGAGGATGTTCCGGTTGTGCAACGATTCGCTGCCGCAGGTCAGTGCACTGTGGCAGAAACCATAAATGCAATCTTCGATGATGATGTTGCTGTTACCGCCGTTGTTAGGGTCCTTGTCTGCCCAAGGACCTTTGCCTCCCTTCAAGGCGATGGCATCATCATTGACCGAGAGGTAGCAGTTTTTCACCAATACATTGGTACAAGCATCGATGTCAATGGCGTCTGTACTGGGGGCTTTCACCGGAGCCTTGGGCGAGGTGATGCGTACACCCAGGTATTTTACATTCTCGCACTTATAGATGTGTGAACTCCAGAAAGGTGAGTTGGCCAAATGTACACCGGAAATCTGCACATTCTTGCAGTTGGAGATATAGACCAGACGTGGCCGTTGTTCATCTTTGTTTGTACACTTGGGATTCCAACTGCGGCGAAGCCAGAAGGCTTTCCAGTAACGCAGACCGTTGCCGTCGATGCGCCCCTTGCCGCTGATGGTAAATCCGTCCAAACCGTCGGCATTGACCAACGCCGTGAAATACTTGCAGGTTTCTCCTTCAATGCGGGTAGTCTTGACGGGGAAGTGGCTGATGTCATCGCTTCCTTTGAGCACTGATCCCTCGCTGAGGTAGAGATGTGTGCCAGGCTTGAAGAAAATGGCTCCGCTCAGATACGTACCCTGCGGAATGACCACTACACCACCGCCATTGGCAGCTGCTGTATCGATGGTGCGCTGGATGCTTTCTGTCTGTAACAGTGTGCTGTCGTTGGACACGGCACCGAAGTCGGTAATCTTATAACTCTTTCCCAAAGTGGCGGCATCCGCTACTTGATAGTCGCTGAACCAGGCTGGGATAGGAGTACCGTCAGGGAACAAATCCTGACCGAATGCCTGTACACTCATCAGTACAGACACGAATAATGCGGCATATTTCATAGGCTGGTTACTTTACCTGTATATTCAACGGGTTGCGCACCTTCAGGGCGAACTCAGCTACATAGTTGTTCCATGTAGCGGCGTCAGTGAAGTTGTACTTGTTCCAACCGCTTCCCCAGTAGTAGGTAAACTCTGTGTTCGGCTGGTATTCAGTTACGGCAAGTACGTGACCGATGGCACCGCCACGCAAAGTCTTGCTCTCCTCTTCAGAGAAAAGTACGGTTGTCGCTTCCTTCATCTCTTCGGGGAAGACCACACCCAGATAGATTTCACCATTGTCATTGTGGATGTTGTCGGTCAAATCTGTGTATGTCACATAACCATCGTCCGCATTCAGCACATAAGCCTCGGGATTCTCAGGATGAATGACAATACCGGCAGCTACGGGAGAAGGCGCGGTAAGGCCGTTGTAAGTGATAACGGTCTTGTTCATTTGAGAGCCTTTGTCCAATGAGATGATGCGTGTTTCTACCACAGAAGAATCTCCCTTGATGGCTGTAGGGCCATAAGTCAGCTTGACGGTAAAGCGCAGGGGACCATTCTCCAATATTTCGGGTTCGCCTACGTAGCAATAAGGATATACGATCTCATCGTTCACTAAAAGGGCTGCTGCACCACCACCCAGTGTGGGGCCTACCTTGTAGCAATCCAATCCGTTGCCATGGTCAACATGGTAGGACACAGACTGATAGAGAGCATTGGCATCATCCTTCTTGCCGATTTGACGCAAACTGTCGATAGCAGCTTTAGTGGCGGGGTTCAGTTCCATCTCGTAACGCTCTTCCACGACCAGTTCGGGCACGCGCTTCAACCATACGTCATATCCGAAGGCACGTTCGCCGTTAGCCTGCAAGGCGGGACCGTAGGTGCGGTAGGCAGTGAGGTCGTTCTCCCAAGCCACGTCATCGACACGTTCGGGGTATTTGCGGCCATATACAGCCGCCTCAAATAATTCTTCTTTAGGAACTCCCACTTTGATGGTATAAGTGGTACTGCTTCCGGCTGTAACTTCTGTAGGAAATATAAGATTGCCGTCGTAAGTCAGCTGGTAGGGCACTTGATTTTCTGCTTCGTCCACAACGATAAACTGGGTTGTATCTTTGAGCTTCAGTCTCTTGGACACTTCCTCCATGCTTATTTCTACAAGTTCGCCACTACGATTGACATTGAGAGAGTTTTTCACGGTCACTTGTAGTGAACCTTGTTTGCCGCAAGAGGCCAATAGCAGGGCTGCGGCGAGGAATGAGAATATTTTTTTCATTGTGAATTTATTTTTTTAGGAGTGTAGGAGGTAGGAGTGACGCTTCGCTTAGGAGTGTAGACAATAGTTAAGCCTATGAAAGCATTACATTTGTCTGCACTCCTATCTTCTACACTCCTACCTCCTAAAATTTATTAGGGTTGCTTACCAATATAAGCCAAAATACCGCCATCCACGTAGAGAACGTGTCCGTTTACGGCATCCGAAGCCTTAGAGGCGAGGAACACGGCGGGTCCTCCCAGTTCTTCGGGGTCGAGCCAACGGCCTGCAGGAGTTTTGGCACAGATGAACGAATCGAACGGATGACGGCTTCCGTCTGCCTGACGCTCACGCAAGGGAGCTGTCTGCGGAGTGGCAATGTAGCCCGGGCCGATACCGTTGCACTGGATGTTGTATTCGCCATACTCTGAGCAGATGTTGCGGGTCAGCATCTTCAAACCTCCCTTGGCGGCGGCATAGGCCGATACGGTTTCGCGACCCAGCTCGCTCATCATGGAGCAGATGTTGATGATCTTACCTTCGCGACGCTCCATCATCTCGGGGATAACGGCGCTTGAGCAGATGAACGGACCTACGAGGTCGATGTCAATCACCTGCTGGAACTCCGAACGCTTCATCTCGTGCATGGGGATACGCTTGATGATACCTGCGTTGTTCACGAGGATGTCAATCTGACCTACCTCGGCGTGAATCTTCTCCACGAGTTCCTTCACAGCCACTTCGTTAGTCACGTCGCACACATATCCGTGTACGTTTTCAATACCGGCTTCCTTGTAGTTGGCCAAGCCTTTAGCCAACGCATCTTCGTTGATGTCGTTGAAGATGATGTTCTTGATACCAGCCTGCACGAATGCCTTGGCAATGTTGAATCCAATGCCGTATGAGGCACCGGTAATCCAGGCATTCTTTCCTTCTAATGAAAAAATATTAGCCATAATACGTGTTATATTTAGTTGTTAGTTATTTCAAATCTGTAATCAGTGAGAAGTCCTGATCACCATAGTCGAGATTCTCGCCACCCATACCCCAGATGAAGGTGTAGTTGTGTGTGGCGGCAGCGCTATGGATCGACCATTCGGGAGAGAGCACAGCCTGGTCGCCCTTCATCCAGATGTGGCGTGTCTCGTCCACCTCGCCCATGAAGTGAC
>CAZTPB010000021.1:0-19318 GCA_964614555.1 uncultured Bacteroides sp. | reverse complement strand
TCCAAGCAGAGAACCAACCCGAATAAACGAAAAAACTAATTTATAGAACCTCCCTAAAGTCATGTACAAGAGAGAATATACACCCGAAAGAATCTCAGTGTTGAAGGAAAATGAAATCTTTGTTTTTGGCAGCAACCAGGCGGGTATGCATGGTGGAGGGGCTGCCCGTCTGGCCCACGAACGTTTTGGTGCAGTGTGGGGACAAGGTGTGGGGCTGCAGGGGCAGAGCTATGCAATACCTACCATGCAGGGTGGGGTGGATACCGTCAGGCCTTATGTGGATGAATTTGTCAGATTTGCTCAGTCGCGTCCCGATTTGAAGTTCTATGTCACACCCATTGGTTGCGGCATAGCCGGATTCACTCCCAAAGAGATGGCTCCTTTGTTTTCAGATGCCCTTCATGTAGAGAATGTCATTCTGCCTGAGGTGTTTGTGAGGGAAATAAGCAGATGAAAGCCAATCCCGATACATCCACTTGCAGGTGTTTCACACTGTTGGCCGAGGCAACAGTGATGCGGTTGTCCACATTGTCATCTATTTGAACCTTACTACGTTTAGGATAACAGTGAAAGTGCTTCAAACTACGCTCACGAAGCCTGAATTTGTCTTACAGATAAAAACGGTATAGATGGGCGGGCCAAAGGGATGTTAGGACAATGTTCGAACGTCATTCGGATAGATAGTCCGGATGCAAATTACCCTTCACATTGTACCGTTGTAACGGCACAGTGTGAAGGGTAAAACTGTATCTTGACCAGACTTGTTTATTGCGGGCGGCTGTAGTTGGGAGCTTCGCTGGTGATGGCTACATCGTGCGGATGGCTCTCTTGCACGCCTGCATTGGTGATGCGGGTGAACTTGGCATCGTGGAGGCGTTCGATGTTGGGGGCGCCACAGTAGCCCATACCGGCACGCAGGCCGCCAACGAGCTGGTAGATGACTTCATAGAGTGTTCCTTTGTAGGGGACACGGGCAGCGATACCTTCGGGAACGAGCTTCTTGGTCTCTACGACACCGCCTTGGAAATAGCGGTCGGCAGAGCCGTGCTCCATGGCTTCGAGTGAACCCATGCCGCGATAAGACTTGAACTTGCGGCCGTTGAAGATGATGGTGTCGCCCGGAGCCTCCTCTGTGCCGGCTACCAACGAGCCGATCATGACACTGTAGCCACCGGCGGCCAAGGCTTTCACTACATCGCCGGAATAGCGCAGACCACCGTCGGCTATCAAGGGGATGCCTGTGCCCTTCAGGGCTTTGGCTACGTCATAGACGGCTGAAAGCTGGGGCACACCCACACCGGCTACCACACGGGTGGTACAGATGGAACCGGGACCGATGCCTACCTTGACACCGTCAGCGCCGGCTTCCACCAGCATACGGGCGGCTTCACCTGTGGCAATGTTGCCTACAACGATGTCAATGTCGGGGAAGTTCTTTTTGGCCTCTTTCAGTTTCTCGATGACAGACTTGGAGTGTCCGTGTGCCGTGTCGATGACGATGGCGTCGGCTCCGGCCTCAACCAAAGCGCGCATACGGTCAAGCGTGTCGGCTGTGACACCTACACCGGCAGCTACACGCAGACGGCCTTTGCTGTCTTTGCAAGCCATGGGCTTGTCCTTGGCCTTTGTGATGTCCTTATAGGTGATGAGGCCTACCAACTTGCCCTCTTTGTCAACGACGGGGAGTTTCTCTATCTTGTTCTTTTGCAGAATCTGTGATGCGGTTTCCATGTCTGTGCCCGGATGGGTGGTGATGATATGCTCTTTGGTCATAATCTCATCCACGTGTCTGTCCAGACACTTCTCGAAGCGGAGGTCGCGATTGGTGACGATGCCCACTAAGTTGTTGTCATCATCAACAACGGGGATGCCACCGATATGGTAGTCTGCCATCAGTGTCAGAGCATCCTTGACGGTGGAGCCTCGCTTGATTGTTACGGGGTCATAAATCATGCCGTTCTCAGCACGTTTGACAATGGCGACTTGACGGGCTTGTTCCTCTATAGACATATTCTTATGGATGACACCGATACCCCCTTCGCGGGCGATGGCTATGGCCATCTTGGCTTCGGTGACAGTGTCCATGGCTGCTGTCACGAAGGGAATTTTCAACTCGATGTTGCGTGAAAACTTGGTAGTGAGCTCTACCGTGCGGGGTAAAACTTCGGAATATGCAGGAATCAGCAGTACGTCGTCGTACGTCAGTCCGTCCATTACAATTTTATCTGCAATAAATGACATAGGCTATAATGCTTTAGAATTTATTGCGTGCAAATTTACGCATTTTCTTCAACCTGCCCAAAGAAAGTGGAAGAAAACAATAACAAAAAGTCATAAAAAAGGCACGGATTGCATGGAAAGGGACGATTTCTTGGGTAAGAAACAAGGCTGTCCGTGCAATTCGTGCCTGAAAAATGTCTGTTGCCTTAGTTGGCCATTTCGGAGATGAACTTGATTCGTACAAGGCGGATTTCATCTTCGGTGTATTCGTCGCCCAATTCGTCGAAGGCTTCGTCAAGACTGTCGGTGGTTGATTCCTTGAAATAGTCGTAGATGTCATCCAGATGGTCTTCATCCATCACTTCGTCGAGGAAGTAGTCGATATTGAGCTTGGTTCCCGAATAGACGATGGCCTCCACTTCGTCCAGCAGTTCGCTGAACTCGATGCCTTTGGCTACAGCAATGTCATCAAGTGCAACCTTACGGTCGATACTTTGGATGATGGACACTTTGAGTTTCGACTTGTTGGCGACGGTGCGTACGCGCAGGTCTTCGGGACGTTCTATTTCATTCTCTTCGCAATGCTTCTTTATCAGTTTGCAGAATTCCTCACCATATCGTTTGGCCTTGCCCGAACCTACACCGGGGATGTTCTGCAACTCTTCCAAAGTGACGGGGTAGATGGTGGCCATGGCTTCGAGTGAGGGATCCTGAAAGATGACGTATGGCGGCACTTCCAATTGCTTGGAGAGTTTTTTGCGCAGGTCTTTCAGCATGGAGTAGAGGGCGGGATCGACAGCACAAGAGCCTCCACCGCGCAACGGGGTCTCTTCTTCCTGCTCTTCGTCAAAGTCATTGTCCTCTGTAATCTTGAACGATTTGGGGGACTTTAGGAACTTATGTCCTTCGGGAGTGACTTTCAGCAGCCCGTAGCTTTCAACATCCTTGCTCAGATAACCGGCAATGAGTGCCTGGCGTATGACGGCATTCCAAAGCTTGTCCTCTTCGCCCATACCTGAGCCGAAAATGTCAAGTTCGTCGTGCTTTTGTGCCAGCACTTCTGTAGTCTCTTTACCTAGTAATACATCGATAATATAGTCTGTTTTGAAATTCTCTTTTACGGCCAGGATAGTTTCTATCACTGTGCATAATGAATCTTTTGCTTCCACTTGTTTCTTGGGATTTAAACAGTTGTCACAATTTCCACAATTGTCTTCCGTGTAGATTTCACCGAAGTAGTGCAACAGCAACTTTCTCCGGCAGACGGAAGATTCGGCATAAGCAGCGGTTTCTTGCAGAAGCTGCCTGCCTATATCCTGTTCTGCCACAGGTTTTCCTTCCATGAATTTTTCCAGTTTCTGCAAATCCTTGTTGGAATAGAATGCCAGACACACCCCTTCGCCACCGTCGCGTCCGGCACGTCCGGTCTCCTGATAATATCCTTCCAGACTCTTGGGAATGTCGTAGTGGATTACGTAGCGTACATCCGGCTTGTCTATGCCCATACCGAAAGCGATAGTGGCTACGATGACATCGATTTTTTCCATGATGAAATCGTCCTGTGTGGATGAGCGCACGGCAGAATCCATACCGGCATGATAAGCCCGGGCATTGATGTCGTTGGCCTGGAGAATCTCGGCCAGCTCTTCCACTTTCTTCCGGCTGAGGCAGTAGATAATACCGGACTTTCCGGGATTGACTTTGATGTATTTGATGATTTCCTTGTCGATATTCTTTGTCTTGGGGCGTACCTCGTAATAAAGGTTGGAACGGTTGAAAGAAGATTTGAATTCTTTGGCATTCTGCATTCCCAAATTCTTTTTGATGTCGCCGCGTACTTTGTCTGTCGCAGTTGCCGTAAGGGCAATGACCGGGGCCTGACCGATTTCATTGATAATCGGGCGTATCCGGCGATATTCGGGCCGGAAGTCATGCCCCCATTCGGAAATACAGTGCGCCTCATCTACGGCGTAGAATGAAATTTTGATGGAACGCAGGAACTCCACGTTCTCCTCTTTCGTGAGTGATTCCGGTGCGACATACAACAATTTTGTCCGTCCGCTGAGGATGTCATTTTTGACCATATCAATCGCAGCCTTGTTGAGGGAGGAATTGATGAAGTGGGCCAAGCCTTCCTCCTCGCTCATGTTGCGCATCGCATCTACCTGATTCTTCATAAGGGCGATTAACGGAGAGATAACGATGGCCGTTCCCTCCATCAGGAGTGAAGGCAGTTGGTAACACAACGATTTTCCTCCTCCTGTAGGCATCAGAACGAATGTGTCATTACCGTCCAACAAATTACGGATGATGGCTTCTTGGTCTCCCTTGAATGTGTCAAAGCCGAAATATCTTTTCAGCTGTTCTGTCAGATTTATCTTCTCAGTCATACGGATGTACAGTTGTTTTGCCAAACAAAGTTATAAACAAGTTCTCATATAACCATCTTTTTTTTTCTTTTTTTTCTTTCCAACACAGAAAAAGTTCTTTTTTGGAGACTTTTATGCTTCCTGCAGCCTGGAAAGGTTGGCTTTTTCTATTTGCTTCTTGGCATATTCGAGGGTGATTTCACATGCCTGTTGTTGCTGGGAAGGCATCTCATACATGGCATCAATCATGATGGATTCCACAATGGAACGAAGGCCTCTTGCCCCCAAATTGTATTCCAAAGCCTTGTCAACGACGAACTCATAGACGTCAGAATGGAAGGTGAGGGTGATGCCATCCATCTCAAAGAGCTTGATGTACTGTCGGATGATGGAATTCTTCGGCTCGGTAAGGATGTTCCGGAGAGCTTCCCGGTCGAGTGGATTGAGGTAGGTCAGAATGGGGAGGCGACCGATAATCTCCGGAATGAGTCCGAATGATTTCAAATCTTGCGGGACGATGTACTGCATGAGATTGCTACGGTCTATTTGCCGTGTGTTCTGTACGGCTCCGTATCCGACGACATGCGTATTGAGCCGCTGGGCTATTTTTTTCTCGATACCGTCGAATGCACCTCCGCAGATGAAAAGGATGTTCTTGGTGTTGACAGGAATCATCTTCTGGTCGGGATGTTTTCGTCCGCCTTGTGGCGGGACATTGACAATCGAGCCTTCAAGCAGTTTCAATAAGCCTTGTTGCACACCTTCTCCGCTGACATCGCGTGTGATGGAGGGGTTGTCGCTTTTGCGGGCTATCTTGTCTATTTCGTCAATGAAGACAATGCCTTTCTCGGCCTCAGCTACGTCGTAATCGGCCACTTGCAACAAGCGGGTGAGTATGCTTTCGATGTCTTCTCCTACGTAGCCGGCTTCGGTGAGTACAGTGGCATCCACGATGGTAAAGGGCACGTGCAGCATCTTGGCAATGGTGCGGGCGAGCAGCGTCTTTCCCGTACCGGTGCTGCCCACCATGATGATGTTTGATTTCTCGATTTCTACATCATCGTCGTCGGCCACTTGCAACAGACGCTTGTAGTGGTTATAGACAGAAACGGCCAAATGGCGTTTGGCATCATCCTGTCCGATGACATATTGGTCGAGGAATTCTTTGATTTCTTTTGGTTTGGGCAGTTTGTCCTTCTCCAGAATCCGGCCTTTCGTGTTCACACCGCGCAACGCTTCGGTAGAGATTTCGTAGGCCTGCTGCACACATTCGTTGCAGATGAACCCGCTTACTCCTGTGATGAGTAGTTGTACCTCGCTCTCTGCACGTCCACAAAAACTACATTTTCTTTTTATTCTATCTACCATGAGACCTTACTTATTTTTTACGAGACAACACTTTGTCTATCATTCCGTATTCTTGTGCTTCCTGTGCCGTCATCCAATAATCGCGGTCAGAGTCGGCCCATACTTTGTCGAAAGAAGTATGTGAATGGTCGGCAATGATGGTGTAGAGTTCATGCTTGAGCTTTTGGATTTCACGTGCTGTGATTTCGATGTCGCTGGCCTGTCCCTGCACTCCTCCCAGTGGCTGGTGTATCATGACTCGGGAGTGGGGAAGAGCGGAACGCTTGCCTTCTGTGCCGGACACAAGCAATACAGCTGCCATAGAGGCTGCCATTCCTGTACAAATGGTGGCTACATCGCTGTTGATGTACTGCATGGTGTCGTAGATGCCCAGACCTGCAGAGACAGAACCACCGGGTGAGTTGATGTAGATAGAGATGTCCTTGCCTGCATCTACTGAATCAAGGTAGAGAAGCTGTGCTTGCAAGGTGTTGGCTGTATAGTCGTCGATTTGGGTGCCGAGGAAGATGATGCGGTCCATCATCAGGCGGCTGAACACATCGAGTTGGGTCACGTTCAGTTGGCGTTCTTCCAATATATAAGGGTTGAGGTATCCTGCTTGTGCGCGGATGACATCGTCGAAAACCATGCCATTGATTCCTCTGTGCTTGGTTGCGAATTTTCTGAAATCGTCCATCATCATGTTATTTTCTGTTTCTTTTTATGATAAAATTTTGTTGTTTTTTCTCGCTGAAAAAAAGAGAGGCCTCCGGCTTCTCGTATTTTGCAAAGCAAAAATACAAAAAAAACATACCGCAGGCCTCCCTTTTAGGAAGTTTTAGCAAATATAATGGCTATATGGCCTTCTTTTTATGCTTGTTCAAACATCTTGTTGAAGTCATCGAGTGAAATGGTCTTCTCCTCAAGGCTTACTTTACCTTTGAGTGCCGCGGCCAATTTGGATTCAATGGCGCGATTGACAAGACCGTCAACTTGTTCTTTTTTCTTGAGCATCTCTTTGGCGTAGTTGTCAATGATGTCCGCAGGGGCGTTCATCATACCATATTGAGCGAACTGTGCACGAGTGGTTTGACGAGCCATGTTCATGACATCGTCGTTGTCAACCTTGATGCCGTTCTGCTCTACCAATTGTTCTTTGATAAGATGCCATGTCAGTTCTTCGATACTCTTGTCGTAGTTTTCGTTTACGAACTCTTCGCCCTTCTCCTGATTGTTGAGGAGCATGATGCGCTTGAGCAAGGTATCGGGGAATTCCAGTTTCCCCACTTTGGCGGTGGCGTATTCACGCATGTCAAGAAGGAACTTGTAGTCGCTGTCGGGGGCGAATTGTACTTCAAGGGTCTCTTTGATTTTGGCGCGGAATTCCTCTTCGGTTTTCACTGTACCTTCCCCATAGACTTGATCGAAGATTTCCTGTGAGAGCTCGGCTTCAGTGAAGCGTGTGATTTCTTCCACCTGATAGCTGAAGTTGCCGGTGTGTGCGGCTACTTCCTCTTTCTGAATTTTCAGAAGTGATGCCAGCTCGACCTCGCTGCCGCTATATGCCGTGTTGGGGTTGAATACGAGTACGTCATTCACTTTGGCGGCAGCAAAGATGGCTTTCTGCTCTTCGTTCTTCATGTAAGAAGGCATCATCACTGCACCTTCTACCTGAATGCCTCCTTCCAGCGTGTTTCCGTTCTCGTCGAGTTCGGCCAACAGACCTTTCAGCATATCGTTTTCCTGATAGCTGTCGGCTTTTTCATATTTGCCGGCGCGTTGGGTGTACATCTTAATCTGGCGATTTACGATGTCTTCGTTTACATCAATGTGGTAGTAGGGGAGTTTGTCATCGGTGCTGAGGCTGATTTCGAATTCAGGTGCAAGTGCGATGTCGAATACGAATTCAATATCATCCTGCATGGCAATGTCGATAGACTGATCCTCTACGGGGAGAGGCTCGCCCAACATATTCACTTTGTTCTCTTTCAGATATTCATATACTTTTTCCTGCAGGATCTTGTTTACCTCATCAGCCTTTACGCTTATACCGTATTGCTTTTTGATGAGTCCCATAGGAACCATGCCGGGACGGAATCCGGGGATGTTTGCCTTTTGGCGGATGTTTTTGAGTGCTTTTTCTACTTTGTCCTGATAATCGGCTTTTTCAAGTTTGACGGTGAGTTTGGCATTCACCTTGTCAAGGTTTTGCAATGAAATGTTCATTTCTGGCAATTTTATTTTTAATGAATTTATTAATGTTCCTTAGTTTGTTAAGGGTTTGAGCGTGCAAAATTAGTGCTAATCTTTCAATTTACAAACTTGCAGCCGTTTTTTTTATTTTTTAAACGTTTAAATTCCCATAAAGGCATCCTTTCTCCCCTTTGTTCTTCTTATATAATTAAGGTATAGTGTCAGATGGAAGTGGAAGGAACTTGTGCTTTTTCCGCTCAGGTCTGCTGGAAATCTTTTTTCCGTAGGACAAAACTATTGCTGAGATATCGTTCGCGCACCACCTTGTTGGCGGCCAACTCTTCGGGGGTTCCTTGAAAGAGAATTTTTCCTTCGAAGAGCATATAGGCCCGGTCGGTGATGGAGAGTGTCTCCTGCACATTGTGGTCGGTGATGAGAATGCCGATGTTCTTGTCTTTAAGTTTCCACACGATATGCTGGATGTCTTCTACTGCAATAGGGTCAACTCCGGCAAACGGTTCGTCGAGCATGATGAACTTCGGATTGATGGCCAGACAACGCGCTATTTCCGTACGGCGGCGTTCTCCGCCGGACAGTTGGTCCCCCAAGTTCTTACGTACCTTCTGCAGACGGAATTCGTTGAGTAGTGATTCCAACTTTTCACGTTGGTATTCTCGGGTGGTAGGTGTCATCTCCAGTACGGATGCAATGTTGTCCTCTACCGACATTTTCCGGAAGACACTTGCTTCTTGAGCCAGATATGCAATGCCGTTTTGTGCCCGCTTATAGACCGGATATTTAGTAATTTCCAAATCGTTGAGATAGATGTGTCCTTCGTTGGGCACCACCAATCCGGTAGTCATATAGAACGAAGTGGTCTTGCCTGCACCGTTAGGGCCGAGCAGACCTACAATCTCTCCTTGGCGCACATTGAAAGCGGCATGGTTCACTACCGTCCGCTTGCCATAACGCTTGACCAATCCTTCTGTGCGGAGCACCATACGGGTGTCCGGTTTTTCTTCGATGTTGTTGTTTTCGGTCATAAATCGAAATTTTGGGTACAAATGTACGAATTTATAAGCGAAAAGGCTTACCTTTGCAGAAAATTAACAATAATCATTGTCGGATGTAAATTTGGTCTTTTAGTAAAAGACGCATATAAAAATGGAGTTAATCGGTAAAATATGCTTCCGTCCTTTGGATACTTTCGGGCGTTATCTGATGTTATTGGGAAAGGTTTTTGCCCGTCCGGAACGGATGCGCAGTTTTTTCAGACAATATGTCGGTGAGATGTCCAAGTTAGGGGTCGATTCCATCGGTATTGTCCTGTTGATTTCGTTCTTCATCGGAGCGGTCATATGCATTCAAATCAAGCTCAACATCCAGTCGCCTTGGATGCCTCGTTTTGTTACAGGTTACACCACCCGTGAAATCATGTTGTTGGAGTTCTCCTCCTCTATCATGTGTCTGATTCTTGCCGGTAAGGTGGGGAGCAATATCGCTTCGGAATTGGGTACTATGCGTGTTACCCAACAGATTGATGCTTTGGAGATTATGGGGGTCAATTCGGCAAATTTCCTGATATTGCCCAAAATAGTGGCGTTGGTGACCATGATTCCTTTGTTGGTGGCATTCAGTATCGGGGCCGGTGTCGTGGGGGCCTATGCTACAGGTTGGTTGGGAGGTGTCATCAATCCTACCGACCTTACTTATGGTCTGCAATATGAATTCAATGAATGGTTTGTTTGGGCAGGTATTATCAAGAGTCTCTTTTTTGCCTTCATCATCAGCAGTGTCGCTTCGTTTTATGGCTATACTGTGGAGGGCGGTTCTATTGAGGTGGGGCGTGCAAGTACGGATGCCGTGGTGCATAGCAGCATCCTCATCCTTTTCAGTGATTTGATATTGACCCAATTGTTGACCTGAGTGTGAAAGCCGAAAGATAGATATGATAGCAGTAAAAAATCTCGGAAAGTCTTTTGAAGACAAACGGGTGCTGGACAATATCAGCATTGACTTTGAAAGTGGGAGGACCAATTTGATTATCGGTCAAAGTGGTTCGGGAAAGACGGTGTTGATGAAGAGCATCGTAGGATTGCTTGTTCCCGAGGAGGGAAGTGTCCTTTATGATGGGCGTGACTTTGTTGCCATGAAAAAGCGCGAAAAGAAACTTTTGCGGCGCGAAATGGGGATGATATTTCAGTCTGCAGCACTTTTCGATTCTATGACGGTGCTTGAAAATGTTATGTTCCCCCTTGATATGTTTTCTACCGATACTTACCGTGAGCGTGTACGCCGGGCACAGTTCTGCCTTGATCGTGTCAATTTGGTAGAGGCACAGTTGAAGTATCCCGGGGAAATATCGGGTGGTATGCAGAAGCGTGTGGCCATAGCCCGTGCTATTGCACTTAATCCCAAATACCTCTTTTGTGACGAGCCGAACTCAGGTCTGGATCCCAAGACATCGTTGGTTATCGACGAACTCATCCATTCCATTACGCAGGAATATGACATGACCACCATTATCAACACCCATGACATGAACTCGGTGCTTGGTATAGGCGAACGCATCAATTTCATCTGTCAGGGACATTTGGAGTGGCAGGGAACGAAAGACGACGTGATGACGGCGAACAATAAATTGCTCACTGATTTTATCTTTGCCTCCGATTTGCTCAAGATGGTTCAGGAAAGTCAGGTGACAAAGCATTTGAGTGAGAAACGGTGATATTCTTATAAAACTTGAAAAAAATATCTATATAGGCTTATAATCGGTAGATTTTGATTAATTTTGCGGCCTATAATGAAAAGTGTATGGAGAATACCAAACAACAGTTTGAACAGGTGATGGCCTCTTGCCGCGAACTTTTTGCCAAGAAATTGCATGATTATGGGGCCGCATGGCGTATTATGCGTCCTTCATCGGTGACTGACCAGATTTTTATCAAGGCCAATCGTATCCGTAGTCTGGAGATAAAGGGGATAAGTCTGGTGGGTGAAGGCATCCGTCCGGAGTTTGTAGCAATAGTCAACTATGGCATTGTGGCTCTTATCCAGTTGGAGCGGGGATATGCAGACCAGGATGACATGACGCAGAATGAGGCTTTAGCCTGTTATGACCGTTATGCCAAAGAGGTGTTGGAGCTGATGCTGAAAAAGAATCATGATTACGATGAAGCGTGGCGCAATATGCGTATCAGTTCATATACAGACCTTATCCTGATGAAACTTTACCGAACAAAACAGATAGAGGAACTTTCCGGGGAAACTTTGGTGTCTGAAGGTATTGATGCCAATTACATGGATATGATAAACTATGCGGTTTTCGGACTCATAAAATTGGATTTTGGAGAATAAACTACAACATAGAATCTGGAATGTCTATGTGAACCTTTGCAGGTTTACATTGGCCTTTGTCTTCATTTTTTCAGGCTTTGTAAAAGCCAATGACCCGTTGGGGTTTGAATACAAGCTGGCAGATTATGTCGAGGCTTTCAGTATGGGGGAGTTCCTTCCGGATTTTATGCTGATGCCGTTGGGTATTGGCCTTTCTGGGTTAGAGTTTGTGTTGGGTGTTTATCTGCTGTTTGGGGTAAACCGGCGGTTGGCTTCCTGGACGATATTGGTGATGATGGCCTTGATGACCCCGTTTACACTTTATTTAGCTTTGGATAATCCTGTATCCGATTGTGGATGCTTCGGTGATGCTGTCCGATTGAGCAATTGGCAGACATTTTGGAAGAATATGTTACTGCTGGTGATGGCTATATCGGTGTTTTTCGGGCGTGGACGGATTTTCAGGTTGGTTACCCCACGGATGGAGTGGTTGCTTTCATCCTATGCATTGGTCTATATATTGGTGTTTGCCTATTATAATCTGCAGCATTTGCCGGTATTGGATTTCCGGCCTTACCATATCGGAGCAGACATCCGTGAGGGGATGAAAATGCCAGAAGGCGAACATGCTCCTGTGTATGAGACGCTTTTTGTCATGGAAAAGGACGGTGAGCGCATGGAGTTTTCCGTAGAAAACTATCCGGATACGACGTGGACTTTTGTCAGTCGTCGTACCATCTTGCGTGAGGAAGGTTATACCCTTCCTGTACATGATTTTTCCATTGTGCGTGTGGAAGACGGGGAAGATATCACGGACGAAGTGCTTTCGGATGAGGGATATACATTCCTGTTGGTTGCCCATCATCTGGAAGAGGCGGATGATGGCTATATTGATTTAGTCAATGAGTTGTACGATTATAGTCGGACGTACGGCTATGGTTTCTACGCTTTGACGGCTTCGATGGACGAACAGATGGAGGTGTGGCAGGATTGTACAGGAGCGGAATACCCCTTTTGTAGTATGGATGACATTACGTTGAAGACCATCGTGCGCGATAATCCGGGAGTGGTATTGCTCAAGGGGGGCATGGTAGTCAACAAATGGAGCCAGCGTGACATTCCGGATGAATATCAGCTGACGGATGCTTTGGAGCGTTTGCCGGAGGGGCATATTCGGGCGGAGAGCATGACAAACAAACTCTGTCGGATAGTTCTTTGGTTTGTGTTGCCTTTGTTTGGCATATTGTTGTTTGACAGGATATTCCGTCCGAGAAAGTTGCTCGCATTGTCCGAAAGTAAAGGAAATGAAATACGGTCCGAATGAATCGTGCAGGATGGAAGAGAATAAAGATTATGATATAATAACCAATTAAAAAAGTAAAAGACAAATGAGAAAGAACATTGTTGCTGGAAACTGGAAGATGAACAAGAATCTTCAGGAAGGTATTGCACTTGCAAAAGAGTTGAATGAGGCTTTGGCTGCCGACAAACCTAATTGTGATGTGGTAATCTGTACACCCTTTATCCATTTGGCTTCTGTCACTCCTATTGTTGACAGTGCGGTCATTGGTGTAGGCGCAGAAAACTGTGCCGACAAGGTGTCTGGTGCCTATACAGGCGAGGTGTCGGCTGAAATGGTAGCTTCTACAGGAGCAAAATATGTCATCTTGGGACATTCGGAGCGCCGTGCTTATTATCACGAGACAGTAGAAATTTTGGAAGAGAAAGTGAAATTGGCTTTGGCCAACAACCTGAAGCCAATCTTCTGTATCGGTGAAGTGCTTGAAGAGCGTGAAGCTGACAAACAGAACGAAGTGGTGGCTGCTCAATTGGAATCTGTCTTCTCACTTTCAGCCGAAGACTTTTCGAAGATTATCCTTGCCTACGAACCCGTATGGGCTATCGGTACAGGTAAAACTGCCACTCCCGAACAGGCACAGGAAATTCATGCTTATATCCGTTCGTTGGTGGCTGGCAAGTATGGTCAGGAAGTGGCAGAGAACACTTCAATCTTGTATGGTGGAAGCTGCAAACCGGGCAATGCCAAAGAATTGTTTGCCAATCCTGATGTTGATGGCGGACTGATTGGTGGTGCAGCTTTGAAGGTTGCTGATTTCAAGGGCATTATTGACGCATTCAAATAATTGTTTTTTATTGGGATTCCGTCTTTCCCTTCTAAGGATAGAGACGGAACCCTTTTTTTTATGAAGAATAGAGCATTTTTTTTTGTTGTGTGCATGATTGGAATAGTTTCTCCTTCATGGGCACAAGAAACAATATTTGACCGGTTGTCAGTTCAACAAGTAGGAGAGGGTGAGGTGACAATCCATCAGGATTCCCGCCTGAAAGAGCTGGTGGGAGCCCCTCAAAGTGCTGGTGAGGAAGGGAATGCCCAACGGATCCAACAGAAGGTGTCAGGCTTCAGGGTGCAGGTTTATGCAGGCAATAATTCCCAAAAAGCCCGTGCTGAAGCACATCGTATGGCGGAGAAAGTGAAAACGCTTTTCCCTGAGATGACGGTTTATTCCCAGTTCGTTTCTCCCCGTTGGCTTTGTCGGGTTGGCGATTTTCGTAGCATCGAGGAGGCTGACGTTGTTATGCGGCAGTTGAAGGCAACCGGAGAGTTCAAGGAAGTCTCTATCGTACGCTCTTTGGTTGTTTTTTAAGATAAATATAATAAGGAAACAGATGAGTGGAATGGCAAAGATGGAAGAGGGACAACTTTTGCAGAGAGTGGATGGGCTGAAAGTTCACTATAAAGAAGTCTTGTCTCTGTTGGGAGAAGATGTGGAGCGTGAAGGCCTTCTGAAAACTCCTGAGCGTGTGGCCAAGGCTATGCTTACACTGACACGTGGTTATCGGATGGATCCGAAGGAAGTTCTCAATTCTGCCAAATTCAAGGAGGATTACCGTCAGATGGTAATAGTGAAGGACATCAATTTCTATTCGTTATGCGAGCATCATATGCTTCCATTTTATGGCAAGGCACACGTGGCTTATATCCCGAATGGTTATATCACTGGATTGAGTAAGATAGCACGTGTCGTAGATATTTTTTCCCATCGTCTGCAGGTACAAGAGCGGATGACAACACAGATAAAAGAGTGCATTCAGGAAACGTTGAATCCTTTGGGGGTAATGGTGGTCGTTGAAGCAAAGCATATGTGTATGCAGATGCGTGGAGTGGAGAAACAGAATTCTGTCACTACGACTTCAGATTTTACGGGTGCTTTCAATCAGGCAAAGACGCGCGAAGAGTTTATGAATCTTATTCGTGGCGGACAGTCGTGCCTATAGGTATTATAAGGCGTTTTGCAGGGAGCAAATTGTAAGACTGCAAAACTTCTGAAAAAATGAAGAGTGTGTAAGTTTGTACGGAGTAGGGGGCTTTATTGTTATTTTTGCAGCAAAGATTTGCTCATAAGGTGGAATAATGTTACTTTGGCGTCCATTACGCTGTTATTTTGAAAAGAATATAAAAACTATATAGAAAATGAAGAAAACAAGAAAAATCTGCTTAGGACTTTGGGCATTGGCCTCAACCTTGGCTGTGTATGGACAAAACGAGCCTTACAAGGATGCTTCACTTTCCCCAAAGGAGCGGGCTGCAGATTTGGTGGAACGTTTGACTTTAGAGGAAAAAGTGGCTTTGATGCAGAATGCTTCTCCTGCTGTTCCCCGGTTGGGCATCAAACCTTATGAGTGGTGGAATGAAGCATTGCATGGGGTGGGACGTGCCGGTTTGGCTACAGTCTTTCCTCAAGCGATAGGTATGGGTGCCTCGTTTGATGATGCATTGCTTTATGAGGTATTCAATGCTGTCAGTGATGAGGCACGTGCAAAGACTCGTCTTGCACGCGAGCGCAACAGTTATAAGCGTTATCAGGGACTGACTTTTTGGACGCCGAACATCAATATATTCCGTGACCCTCGTTGGGGACGCGGACAGGAGACTTATAGTGAAGACCCTTATCACACAGCCCAGATGGGTATGGCGGTAGTACGCGGATTACAGGGGCCTGAAGACAGCAAGTATGACAAGACTCATGCTTGTGCCAAGCATTTTGCCGTCCATTCCGGTCCGGAATGGAATCGTCACAGTTTCGATGCTGAAAATATTAATCCACGCGATTTGTGGGAGACCTATTTGCCTGCTTTCAAGGCTTTGGTGCAGAAGACTAAAGTGAAGGAGGTGATGTGTGCATACAACCGCTACGAGGGAGACCCCTGTTGCGGAAGCAATCGTTTGCTGATGCATATCCTCCGCAACGAATGGGGATTTGACGGTATTGTGGTGAGCGATTGTGGGGCTATCCGCGACTTTTTCATGGATGGTCATCATGAGACGCACAAGGATGCGGCTGACGCTTCGGCCGCTGCCGTGCTGAGCGGTACAGACCTGGAATGCGGAAGTTCTTATAAGGCATTGGTGGAGGCTGTGAAGAACGGACAGATAAAGGAAGAAGAGATTGACCGTGCTGTGCGTCGGTTGATGCAGGCTCGTTTTGAATTGGGCGAAATGGACGAATCGACACCGTGGGATACTATTCCGGCTTCGGTCATAAATAGTCCTGAACACCAAAAAATGGCTCTGCAGATGGCTCGTGAGAGTATGGTGCTGTTGCAGAACCGTGACAATATCCTGCCACTGAAATCGGGAATGACGGTGGCTCTGATTGGTCCGAATGCCAATGATTCGGTGATGCAGTGGGGCAATTACAACGGTTTCCCTGGGCATACCGTTACGGTTTTGGAGGCCATGAAGAAGATTATACCTGCCGGCAAGCTGATTTATACTCCGGCCTGTGATCGTACTTCTGAAAATGTTTTTGTGAGTCTTTTCGACCAATGCAGCACTGAGCAGGGACAGGGATTTGATGCCAGTTTTTGGAGCAATAATGAGTTTGCAGGAGAACCTGTGGCCGCTATCCGACAGACAACACCCGTGTTGTTCACTACTGACGGTGCTACTGCAGTAGCTCCCGGAGTTCCTTTGACCAAGTTCTCTGGAGTTTATAAATCTACCCTCCGTCCGAAAGAGAGTGGTAAGGTTGAGTTCCAGGTGAAGATGCGTGGTGAATACCATTTGCTGATTAATGGCAAAGAGGTTTCTACAGATGAAGGAGCCATCAAACAGACCAAAACCATCTATACGATGGATGTTGAGGCTGGTAAAGCTTACGATATAGAGTTCCGTTATCGTCACATCGAGAAGTCGGCCAATCTCAGTTTTGACCTTGGTGCAAGTCGTCCGGTGGATGTCGATGCTTTGGTCAAGCAGGTGGAAAAGGCAGATGTGGTTGTTTTTGCCGGAGGTATCGCTCCCAGTTTGGAGGGTGAGGAGATGCCGGTGAGTGCTCCCGGATTCAAGGGAGGAGACCGCATTGACATTCAGCTCCCTGCGATTCAGAGAAGAGTGTTGCAGGCTTTGAAGGATGCCGGAAAGCGGATTGTCTATGTCAATTTCTCAGGTAGTGCAGTCGGTCTGGTGCCCGAGAGCAAGCATTGCGATGCTATCCTGCAGGCTTGGTATCCCGGACAAGCAGGTGGTACAGCAGTGGCAGATGTGCTTGTCGGACGTTACAATCCGGCCGGTCGTTTGCCCGTTACCTTCTATAAGGATACATTACAGCTGCCAGATTTTCAAGATTATCGGATGCGTGGACGCACTTACCGTTATATGCAGGAAGAGCCTTTGTTTCCCTTTGGATACGGGCTCAGCTATACCTCTTTTGAGTATGGGAAGATGAAGATGAAGAAGCCGGTGGTCAAAGCCGGTGAAGGGATAACCCTTTCTGTGCCTGTGATGAACTCAGGGAAGAGAGCGGGTGATGAAGTGGTACAGATTTATGTTCGTCGGATAGAAGACAAGCAGGGACCCATCAAGAGCCTGAAGGCCTTCAAGCGTATCCATCTGAAACCCGGACAAGGTGAAATGGTGCAGTTCGACCTTCCTGCAGAGACTTTTGAATGCTTCGATACCCAAAGCAATGCCATGCGTATTATACCGGGGCAATACGAACTGATGTATGGAGGAAGTTCGCGTGCTGAAGACCTGCAGACTGTCAGAGTGGTAGTGCGTGAGTAAAGGATGAATTAAGCCACGGATGACGCGGACGACACGGTTAAAGAATATAAAAAGAACGTGTTTGTCCGTGTCATTCGTGGCTTAATAATGTTCTTGTCATTAAATAAAGAATGGTGGGAATGAAAAAAAGGTTGTTGGTTGCAGCTGGCACATTGTCTTTGTTGTTGGGGCTATTGGGTATCGTGTTACCTCTGCTGCCCACTACACCCTTCCTGTTGTTGGCTGCTACCTGTTACTTCCATGGTTCGGACAAACTTTATCATTGGCTGATAAATCATCCTCGTTTGGGTAGCTATATCCGTGCTTTTCGCGAAGAGCGTGCTATTCCTTTGCGTGTGAAGGTCGTTTCCGTTTCATTGGTGTGGATTACATTGCTCTATTGCATATTTTTTGTGGCAGAGGTGCTGTGGCTGAGGATATTGCTTTTGTTGCTTGCAGCAGGCATCAGTTGGCACATCCTCTCCTATAAGACGAAGAAGTGAATAAAAGAGTAAGGAACGAACATAAAACTTCTATAGCTCTTCTTTTCCGCTCACGCAATCGGGCGACCATTGGGTTTCTGCAAGTTCTTTGATGCGCATACGTTCGTGGATGAGGCTGTCTTCTGTTGCAGTTTGCAAATGGCCAGGCACTGCCGCGATGATTTTCCCGGCTTTCTCTATTTCGCCCTTTTTGTAGAGAAATGCGGCATAGTCTGTTTGTACACAGGCGGCTTCTTTTTCAGGCAATAGGTGAAGCCGTTCCATCACTTTCTCATAATATACTTGGGCACTGTCTTCCTTTTCCATTAGTCGGAAGCATACAGCCATGTCCCTTACAATCCAAAGACTGTATGCAGGTTGGCTGGCCTGCAATTTGTATGGGTATGCCTTTTGGTAGTATTCCAATGCCTGTTTGTAGAGGTGTTCACGATAGAACAAGTCTCCCAAACGTTCGTAAGTCATGCCCGTATAGTGTGGGTCATCAATTTTTCGGAATATCTTTTCGGCTTGCAGCAGAGAGGTGACAGCCTCCCTTCGGTTGCCATTGTTTCCCATCCGTCGTATGCCTTGGTAGAAAAGGGAGCGTGCCCGCTGTATTGGATGGGTGTCCGCATTGAAATAGGCTACGGCCTGATTGATGAGTGAGTCGTGGCAGAGGGATGGGTCTTTCAATTTGTGTGACACCTGTGTGAGAAGCAAAGCTCTGCGTGCCCGCTGCTCTTCGTTCAGTTCTCCGACAGAGAGAGTCTGCAACCATATCAGGGCACTGTCCGGATGGCAGTCAACACAAGCTTCTGCATCGGCCAACGGGTCCTTGACTGTATGCTCTTGGCAAGCTGTCGGTGCAAGCAGGAGACTGGCTCCCCAAAAAAGATGTATGATGTGTTTTTTCATGCCACAGGAATTTTATCAGGTGGCAAATATACTATTTAAATCATTATTTGCCAAAGAAAAAGCAAAGAAAGTCATGCTTTTTGCATTGTCTTTACTATTTTTACACGTCCCAAACAGTTAACTCCGTTCGTGAATCGCATTCATTCGGTTCTCGAACGGAGTCTTTTTTTTAGAAGAATACTATTCGTATGGGTGGAAGAATGCTAATCTTCTACCGTAAAGAATGGTATTTTTATTTCATGTCCTTCACTTCACCAACCGCACTTCGTAGATATGCGGGGTGATGTTCTTTTCTCCCTTGCTAACCTTGATGGTCAAGACCTCTTGTGAGCGAAGGTCGGTGGGGATTTCAAGTTCGGCTACTGAGCCTTGATTGGTGATTGTGCCAA
>CAZTPB010000020.1:7223-19463 GCA_964614555.1 uncultured Bacteroides sp. | reverse complement strand
CGGGCTTCTGCGTCTTTTTTCCTTCTTGCCCTTTGATCATATAGTCGCGCTTGGTCTCTTTTTCAGGCTTGTTTCGCGTGCGCACTTTCTTGTGGATTTCGGTATTGCCTATTACCCCTAATTCTTGTTTCTCGTATTTGCTTTTCAGACGTTTGACTTGTTCTAAAGTAACGCCACGGCGTCTTAAAGCTTTGATGATATCTGCCTGTGAAGTGCCCTTCTCCTGTTCTTGCAGAATGTATTCTATCACCTGCTCGTCTGACATACTTTGGGCAAACAATGAAGTTGTACAGCAACAGCCGACGAACATCAATAACATTACAATATATTTTCGCATAAATCCTTATGTATGTTTATAGTTTCCTTAGTTTTTTAGATTTTTCTTCCACACAAAAAAGCGACAATCGTGCGTCCGATAATTTTGCAGTCGCCCCATAATGAACGTGTACGCAAGTATTCGATGTCCATTTCCAATCGCCGGAGCATCTTTTCCATACTGTCGGTATAGCCGTTTTCGATAGTGGCTCTTGAGGTGAGTCCCGGACGCATGGCATAAATATAGCGGTAGTCGGTAGTCACCTGATTGATTTGTTCAATGAAGTATTGGCGTTCAGGCCTTGGGCCAACCAATGACATGTCTCCAATCAAAACATTCCAGAATTGTGGCAATTCATCCAAATGATATTCGCGCAGGATTTTGCCGACAGGGGTCAGCCGTTCATCGTTTTTGGCAGCAAGCCGCGGGATTCCATCGGATTCGGCATCGGAATGCATTGTGCGGAATTTATAAATGGTGAATGGCTGTGCTTTGTAACCAATACGCTCTTGGCGGACAAGTGGGGAACGACACCCTTCAATTTTCAATATGATGTAAATGATGAAAAAAATAGGGGATAATATACCCAAAGCAACCAACGAACAAATAATGTCGGTTGTCCTTTTGATATGCCTTGCAGTCTGAGACATCGCATCCGGCGATGTTATATCGTTCCATTCTGTTGTTGTCATTCTTACCTCTTGACTATTGTCAATATCAATAACGCTCTTTGCTTAAAAATATTGCAAAGGTAAGCATTTTCTCGGAATTTGGGCTTGTATATGATGAATAATTGTACAAAAGAAGCCTGCACCTCTCCTTCACGGAGAAGTGCAGGCACACAATTAAATCACTATGGTGTAAAAAAAAGGAGTCTTTTATACGATGCCTTGAGCCATCATGGCCTTTGCCACTTTCATGAAACCGGCAATGTTGGCACCCTTGACGTAGTTGACGTATCCGTCAGCTTCTGTTCCATACTTCACGCAGTTCTCGTGGATGTTTTCCATGATGTAGTGAAGCTTGTTGTCCACCTCTTCGCTGCTCCATGAAAGGCGTTCTGAATTCTGGCTCATTTCCAAACCGGAAACAGACACACCGCCTGCATTGGCAGCCTTGCCCGGTGCATAAAGAATCTTGGCATCCTGGAAGACCTTGATGGCCTCGGGGGTAGAGGGCATATTGGCACCTTCTGATACGGCAATTACGCCATTGGCTACCAATTGCTTGGCATGTTCGCCATTCAATTCGTTCTGGGTGGCTGACGGTAATGCAATGTCTGCTTTCTCACCCCAAGGTTTGGCACCTTCCACATACTTCACGTTATATTTCTCAGCATATTCACGGATACGTCCACGGTAGAGGTTCTTCAACTCCATGATATAGTCGAGCTTCTCACGGTCAATTCCATCCGGGTCGTAAACATAACCGTCAGAGTCGCTCATGGTGAGAACTTTACCGCCCAATTGAAGAACCTTCTCGGCTGTATATTGTGCCACATTGCCAGAGCCGGAGATGAGCACGGTTTTGCCTTTGAGATCCGTTCCTTTGGTCTTTAACATCTCCATCAAGAAATAAACATTGCCATATCCTGTAGCTTCGGGACGGATGAGTGAACCACCAAATTCACGTCCTTTGCCTGTAAATGTACCTGTAAATTCACGGGTCAGTTTCTTGTACATACCGAACATATAGCCTACCTCACGGCCGCCAACTCCGATGTCACCGGCAGGAATATCCATGTCAGGTCCGATGTGACGCCATAACTCTAACATGAAGGCTTGGCAAAAGCGCATTACTTCAGCGTTGCTCTTGCCGCGCGGAGAGAAATCTGAACCTCCCTTGCCTCCACCCATAGGCAGTGTGGTAAGTGAATTCTTGAATGTTTGCTCAAAAGCCAGGAATTTCAAGATTCCTAAATTTACTGATGAATGGAAACGGATACCACCTTTATAAGGACCAATGGCATTGTTGTGCTGTACGCGGTAGCCCATATTGGTTTGGATATTGCCTTTGTCGTCCATCCATGTAACACGGAATTGGAATACACGGTCGGGGATACAAAGACGTTCAATAAGGTTTGCTTTATCAAATTCGGGGTGCTTGTTGTATTCTTCTTCAATAGTGCCAAGTACTTCTTCTACGGCCTGATGGTATTCAGGTTCGTTGGGAAAACGACGTTTCAAGTCTTCCAAAACTTTTGCTGCATTCATCTTTTTACTCTTTTAAATTCAGTAATATAATTGTTGTTTGTTTCATTGGTTCTGTTAAAACCGCTGCAAAGATATAATGAATATTTTATCTGCACAACAATTTTCTAATAAAAATGGGAAAAGAATTGCAATTTGAGTGATTTTTTGTTGTTTTTGCGGCAAAATATAGTTTTTGCTTGTTGTTCTTTGATAAAATGTAATCGTTTGTTGCCGTTATTGAGGGCCTTTCTGTTGCATTGACAGGTAGAGGAGTACGACACGTTTTGCCGGCAATTGTATTGTTGGTGTTGCAAAAAAATGCCAGAAGATTTTCTTTATAACGGAGAATGTCTTATTTTTGTTGCCTCATTTGATAGGGTGATAATATATAAGGACTGATGCTATGCATATAATTGACCTCATTGTTTTCTTCCTCTTTACGGGGGGGATTGTTCTTTTTGGCTGTTCGTTTTTCAAAAATAAGATTTCTTCTGAAGAATTCACTTCGGGTGGACGTAGTTTGCCCGGTTGGGTGGTGGGAATGTCTATTTTTGCCACGTATGTGAGCAGCATCAGTTATTTGGGGAATCCGGGCAAAGCATACGTTGGTGACTGGAATCCGTTTGTATTCAGTCTTTCCATCCCTATTGCTTCCTATTTTGCCGCGAAATATTTTGTTCCTTTTTATCGTAGGCAGGGTAGTGTGTCTGCCTATTCCTTTTTGGAGGAACGGTTTGGTGTCTGGGCTCGTCTTTATGCTTCAGCTTGTTATTTGCTGACTCAGATTGCCCGCATGGGATCTATTCTTTATTTATTGGCTGTTCCTATGAATGTATTGATGGGATGGGATATACGGATGGTGATTGTTTTCACCAGTTTGGCTATTATCATTTACTCGATGTTGGGTGGGGTGAAAGCTGTCATTTGGACCGAGGCTGTCCAAGGAGTCATCCTTATCGGTGGCGCTTTGCTTTGTTTAGCGGTGTTGTTGTTCAGTATGCCTGAAGGACCATTGCAGACATTTGAGATAGGTGTCCGCGACCATAAGTTTGATTTGGGAAGTTTTGATTTTGGCATCAGCTCGTCCACTTTTTGGGTTTGTCTGATATATGGCATATTCATTAATTTGCAGAATTATGGGATTGATCAGAATTACGTACAACGTTATCATGCCGCCAAGAATGAGAAAGAAGCAAAGTTCTCGGCGCTTTTTGGCGGATGGCTGTATATCCCAATGTCTGCTGTGTTCTTCTTGATAGGTACTGCGTTGTACGCCTACTATCAAACATATCCTCATTTGCTTCCTGCTGAAGGTCTTAAAGCTGATTATGTTTTTCCTTATTTCATAGCCAACCAGTTGCCTGTCGGATTGACAGGATTGCTCATCGCTTCTATTTTTGCTGCTGGTATGAGTACTGTGGCTACCAGTGTTACCAGTTCGAGCACCATCTTGCTGACCGACTATTACAGGCGAATCCGCCGTAATGCCACTGACCGCGAAGAGTTGTTGGTGCTCAAGATTTGCAGCCTGGTTGTGGGGGTGTTGGGTATCATAGTGGCTCTGGCTCTGTTGGATGTGGAGAGTATCCTTGATGCCTGGTGGAAATTGTCGAGTGTTTTCAGTGGAGGGATGTTGGGGCTGTTCTTGTTGGGGTATATTGTACGTCGTGCCCGTCAGGTAGATGCTGTTATCGGTACGGTGTGCGGAGTGATTGTCATCGGTTGGATATCGGCGGCCGAGTTCTTGCACCTTCCTCCTTCTGGTATCCATGAGTATATGGCCATCGTGTTGGGTACTGTCGTCATTTTTCTTCTCGGCTTCCTGTTGGCTCATGCTTGCCATCAGAGAAAGGTGGAATGAAAAGTCGGCTGTTCAAATGCAGCCTGCTGCGTGAGCGATCGCAGCAGGCTGTAATCGCAATCACAGCCTGCTGCGACTGGCAATGCAGCCTGCTGGTCATTTTTTCAGGCTCTTATATATAGGTATGAAGACGAGTGCCCCGGAAACGGTGAGTGAAAGAATGAGCGGGCCGTCAATGCGTCGGGCGCTGACAAGCACCATGTAGCAAAGCACTGCCCAAAAAAGGACGAGCAGGACGGATTGGGTACGATTCAGATGACGGCGCATGGTTGCATTTATAATTTGCCGCTTACAATGTACAAATTACAATGCACGTCCCTTTTTGCAAATGGAATGTACATTGTAAATTGTACATCGTAAATGGAACTTATTCTTTCATTTTCTTAGCCACAATGGCATCGATGACGGCTACGGCAGTGGTGTTTACGATATCGCGTACGGAAGCCTCTATGTCGGTGAAGTGGATAGGCTTGTTCAGTCCCATCTGGATGGGGCCGATAATTTCCGTATCACCACTCATGGATTGTATGAGCTGGTAAGCTGAATTTGCAGAGCTGAGGTTAGGGAACACTAACGTATTTACCTCCTTGCCTTTCAAACGGGTGAAGGGATATTTTTCGTCACGCAGCTTTGTATTCATGGCGAAATTCACCTGCATTTCACCGTCAATAGCCAATTCGGGGTATTCGTGTTGCATATAGCTGACAGCTTCGTGTACCTTGGCGGGGCTACCTTCGGGGTCAGAACCGAAATTGCTGTAGCTCAACATGGCCATTATTGGGGTATGGTTGAAGAAACGTACAGTCTTGTCTGCTAACCGGGCTACGTCAATAAGAGTTTCGATGCCTGGGTGTCGGTTGATGAGTGTGTCGGCCAAGAAGTAAGTTCCCTTCTTGCTGTTCAAGATATGCATCGTTCCGAAGTGCTTATACCCTGGTTGGATGCCAATCACCTCTTTGGCTACTTTAATGGTATTGCTATACTTGGTGTAGAGGCCGGTAATGAAGGCATCAGCTTCACCGGTTTCCACCATCATCATACCGAAATAGTTGCGCTCAAACATTTTATCGTTAGCTTCCTGGAAGTTTGCTCCCTCACGAGCACGCTTTTCTGCCAAAATCCGCGCATATCGTTCACGTCGCGGTGCTTCGTCCGGATGACGAAGGTTCACTATTTCAATTCCTTCCAGACTCAAGTCGAGTTCCTTGGCCAATTTTGTGATAGCTTCATCGTTGCCCAACACGATAGGATGGCAAATACCTTCAGCTTTTGCCTCGACGGCTGCTTTCAACATGTTGGGATGAATGCCTTCTGCAAACACTACACGTTGCGGGTTGCGACGAGCTGTTTCACGGAGCTGACGGGTCAACTGGCTCTCCTGTCCCATCAATTCTTTCAAATGTTGGCGATACGCATCCCAATCTTCGATAGGTTTGCGCGCCACACCACTTTCCATGGCAGCTTTAGCTACGGCCATAGAAACCTCGGTGATAAGGCGTGGGTCAACGGGTTTCGGTATAAAGTAGTCAGGACCAAATGTGAAATTATTCACATGATATACCTCGTTCACCACATCGGGAACCGGTTGTTTTGCCAGAGCGGCAATGGCACGTACGGCTCCGAGTTTCATTTCCTCATTGATGGCAGTAGCTGCCACATCCAACGCTCCGCGGAAAATATAGGGGAATCCGATTACATTATTAATCTGATTAGGATAATCGCTACGTCCGGTGGACATCAGGACATCAGGACGAGCAGCCATCGCATCTTCGTATGAGATTTCGGGTACAGGATTGGCCAAAGCAAACACGATAGGATGGTCATTCATCGAACGGACCATATCTTGGCTGAGGACATTGCCTTTAGACAAACCTAAAAAGACATCTGCGCCACGTACGGCCTCTTCCAATGTGGTAATGTCGCGACGGTCGGTTGCAAAGTAGCGTTTCATCTCATTACCCGGACGGTCAAGTCCTTCACGGTCGCTACGAATCACCCCTTTTGAATCCAGCATCACGATATTCTTGTGCGATGCTCCCAACGCTTCATAGAGTTTTGTGCATGAAATGGCTGCTGCTCCAGCTCCGTTCACCACGATACGTACGTCTTCAATTTTCTTGCCGGCTACCTCCAATGCATTCAACAATCCGGCACTTGAAATGATGGCTGTACCATGCTGGTCGTCATGCATCACAGGAATATCCAATTCATTCTTCAGCCGACGTTCGATTTCAAAACATTCGGGTGCCTTAATGTCCTCCAGATTGATTCCACCAAAGGTTGGAGCAATGGCCTTGACGGCTTCTACAAACTTATCAACGTCCTTCTCATTCACTTCAATGTCGAACACATCAATGCCGCCATATATCTTGAACAACAAACCTTTTCCTTCCATGACAGGTTTGCCGGCCATAGCACCTATGTCACCCAACCCCAAAACGGCTGTGCCATTAGAAATAACGGCAACCAAGTTGCCTTTTGCCGTATATTTATAAGCATCCTGAGGATTTTTCTCGATTTCCAGACAAGGTTCGGCTACGCCTGGTGAATAGGCCAACGACAAATCTGTCTGTGTACTGTAAGGTTTGGTGGGTACAACTTCTATTTTACCCGGTTTGCCTTGCGAATGGTAGAGCAAAGCTGCTTCTTTTGTTATCTTAACCATAATGTCTCTTTTTACTCTATTTTATTGTCAGTTTGTTATCAAACAATTGTCTAAAACATAAAATTGGTGCAAATTTACACATAATTTTCAGAACGAAAAAGCCATTCCGTTTTTTCTTTTGGAACAATGGTGAAAAAAAGAATGTTCTTTGGGGACTCCTATTTGATTTCGTCCCATTTGGGAGGTTCTACTCCTAAAAGATGCCGTACGAAGAAATCAAAGCGTTTGTGTTCTCCGTAGCTTTCTCCCATGGTATGTCCCACACCCGGCAGAACTACTAACTCGAAATCTTTGTTGGCCTTGATGAGTGCTGCTGCTACCTGCATGGTTGATGCTGGATCAACATTGTCGTCCAATTCGCCAACAACAAGCATCAGTGGGCGTGTCAAAAGATGGGCATTTTCCACATTTGACCCTTCCTTGTATTGTTCTCCTATGGGATATCCCAACCATTGTTCATTCCACCAAATCTTGTCCATCCTATTGTCATGGCATCCACAGGATGAATATGCGGCTTTATAGAATTCGGGATGAAGAAGTACGGCAGTCATACTCTCTTGTCCACCTGCTGATGCTCCGAATATACCCACTCGTTCAATGTCCATGTAGGGGTATTTTTCTGCTGCGGCACGTATCCATGCTTTTCTGTCTGGAAATCCGGCATCTTTCAGATTCTTGTAGCAGACATCTTCGAAGTCCTTTGAACGGAATGAGGTGCCCATTCCATCTACTTGTACCACGATGAATCCCAATTCGGCCAAAGCTGTCATATTATAATTGTAGGGTATAAAATGTTTGGGTACATAATGGTTCCCTGGTCCTGCATAGATATATTCGATGATGGGATATTTTTTATTGGGATCGAAATTGGTGGGTCTGACGATGAGCCCCCATAAGTCGGTTTTACCGTCGCGGCCTTTGCCTACAAATACTTCAGGAGCACGCCAGCCTGCAGCAGTCAGTGCTGAGATGTCAGCCTTTTCAAGTGGCATGATTATGGCTCCGTCAGCAGCGCTTCGCAAAACAGTTTGTGGAGCTTGATATGCTAAAGAGTATGTGTCTATAAGGTATTTGTGGTCTTTGGAGAATACGGCGGAATGATTGCCTTCGTCGGGCGTCAGGCAGGTCAGTCTGCCGTCGTCTATATTGATGCGGTAGTAACGGATGAGATATGGATCCCCTTTTTCCATGCCGCTGGCCGTAAAATAGATTTGCCGGTTGGTCTCATCAATATGTAAGACTTGGCGTACATACCACTTGCCTTGAGTGATTTGTCGTTTCACCTTGCCATTGGTATAGTCGTAGAGATAAAGATGGTTCCAGTTGTCTCTTTCGCTCATCCAAATAAGTTCTTTGCCCCCCTTCAGAAAGTGTCGGAACATACGCTGGTGGTTGATGAATGTTTCACTTGTTTCTTCAACGATGGTGCGCACTTGTCCTGTTTCTGCAGAGAGTTCGAGCAGGCGGTAGGTCTGATGCCCACGTTCGTTGTATTCAAATGTAACGGCATTGCCGGCCTCGTTCCATTGGAACCAGAATAAGTCATATTGTTTTTCAAAAAGTTCTGTTGAAGGTATAATGGCTTTTCCTGTTTCCACTTGGAAGATACAGGGTACTTTGAATCTCAGTTCGTCTCCCGGTTTGGCATATTCCTGTTTGTGTAGTTTGGGCTGAAGTTGGTCTTGAGGAGAAGACTCAACATAATAGACATAACGCTTTTCAGCAGGACGAATACGGGTAGAGAACAGGTAGCGTGAATCAGGAGACCATTGGATGTATGATGAGTAGTAGTTGCCATGTGTACCGTCGATACTCAAGGCATGCTCTTTTTTTGTAGCCTTTTCTCTGATATATATGTTGTCATTCCTGACAAATGCTTCGTATCTGCCATCGGGCGATGTGACAGGTGGATTTCCTTTTTCGTCGTCCACCTCCATCCAATGGCGTTGTTTAGGACGGCGAGGCTGTTTAAGGGGACCCTCGTTTGTTAGTTGGCTGTCTTGAGTGGCATAGGTATAACGGATATTGTTGCGGATAAAATGCAGGGTGTCCAATCGGTCATTTATCATTAATCGCTCGAGAGAAAGATGGAGACTGTCAACAGTTTTGTCTGTATCTTTACTCAAAGCATTGGCCAATTGGGTATGATCAAATAAAGGGGAACGGTGTTGCTTGTCGGCATCTATCTTGACATAACGGTCTCCATCCGGAGCATGTTGTATGTACCAGCATGTATGTGTGTTGCCAATCCAATGAGGAGTTATGTCGGCATAATAGATTTTGTCGCTGGAAAATTTTTCGCGGAGTGAGTAAGCACGGCGGAAATCATCGACACTGCCTTGTGCCATGATGCTTCCTGAAACTGCTAAAAATAAATAACTCAAACATATTTGTCTCATGTTCTTCATAAAGAATGGGATTAATGTTATTTTTTATAGGTTCTTTCTTTTTACGGCTACAAACTTACACATTTTTATTTGAATAGCCTACTTTTCTCTAAAATATCCTTATCTTTGCGCACTGAAAGCAGTCGGACGGTCTGTCGCTGGGTCGCAAGGCCGAGAGGAAAGTCCGGGCAGCAAAGGGCATCCCACTTCCTAACAGAAAGCTATCCGTGAGGGTGGAGCAGTGCAGAAGAAAATAACCGCCATCGGAGTGAATTTATTTCCGGTGGTAAGGGTGAGAAGGTGAGGTAAGAGCTCACCAGCCGTGTGGTGACATACGGGCTGTGCATCTTGGGTGCTGTAAGGTCATGTAAACCGGCGCTATGAGGGTTGCCCGCCCCATGCCGGAGGGTGGACCGCTGGAGCCACATGGTGACAGGTGGCGTAGATAAATGACAGACACCTCATCCTTGGGGGTGAGGTACAGAACCCGGCTTATAGGCCGGCTGCTTTCATTTTTTTTCATGTTCGGAGATTAGACGATGAAACTGATAATGACAATAAAGGATTTGCGCCATTTCCTTGACGAAGAGATTTGGAGAGTGACGGATGAAGAGGTGCGGAATCCCTTCAAGCGCCGATGCTATACGTTGCTGAAAGTGATAGTTCTCTCAGTGCAACGGTTGGTGCGCGATCGCTTGGTGAATAAGGCGGCTGCGCTGACCTACAGTACCCTGTTGTCGATTGTTCCAATATTGGCCATCCTGTTTGCTATAGCCCGTGGCTTCGGATTCTCTACATTGTTGGAACAGCAGTTTCGCCAAGGATTTGAGGCACAGAGCCTGGCGGTGGAAACTTTGCTTCAGCTGATAGACTCTTATTTGGAACATGCCAAAAGTGGAGTCTTTATAGGGGTAGGTCTGGTGATGTTGTTGTGGACGGTGCTCACTCTGACGGGTAACATAGAACGGACCTTCAACCAGATTTGGCAGGTGAAAAAGCCCCGTAGCCTTTTCCGTAAGATTACGGATTATTTCTCCATTTTCTTGTTGCTCCCCATCCTGATTGTAGTGTCTGGTGGACTTTCTGTCTTCATGGCCACGATGGTGAAAGATTTGGCAGGCTATGAACTGATGGCTCCTTTTTTGAGATTCCTTGTGCGTACGATTCCGTTTGCCTTCGCTTCCATGATGTTCGTGGCTCTCTATATATTTATGCCCAATACCAAAGTACGTCTGGCTAATGCATGGTTACCCGGCATTGTGGCGGGTGTGGCTTTTCAGGGGTTTCAGTATTTCTACATCAACAGTCAAATTTGGGTGTCGAGTTATAATGCCATATACGGTAGTTTCGCTGCCATACCCATGTTTCTTTTGTGGACGCAAATCTCATGGTGTATCTGTCTTTTCGGAGCTGAACTGACTTATGTGAGCCAAAATGTGAAGAACTATAACTTTGAAAAAGATGCCCGCAATATCAGCCGTCGTTATCACGACTTCCTCTGCATCCTGCTGATGTCGGCTATCTGCAAATGTTTTGCCCGAGGCGGCCGGCCCTATACTGCGGAAGAGATGGCAACCCTGCACCGTATCCCGTTGCGTATGGTGAAGGAAATCCTCTACGAGTTGCAAGACCTCAATCTCATTTATTCTGTTGTGGAAGACGAGAAGAATGATTCGCCCATCTATCTGCCTGCTGAAGATCTTGGAAGACTGACTGTGAGTGAACTATTGGGGCGCATTGATACGGAAGGTTCAGAGAATTTCAAGATAGACCATGCCGGAACTTTCAGCAAAGAATGGCAAATGCTGGCACGGGCTAAAGAATGTTACTACCGGGAAACAGCTCTGCTACTGAAAGACTTGTGATTAGTCAGCCACTGACGACCGATTGAAGTTTGTCCTGAACCAATTGTCAGTCTTAGTCGCTTATAATATAATAAGGTATATGAAACATACATTCGTAATTTTGATGATACTTTTTTGGGGGGGATTCCATTTGTCGGCAATGGCCAAACGCTATAAAGTGGAGGAGGTGCCGATGGTACATTTGCAAGACAAAACACGCTATGTTTGCAATCCCGACGGCATCTTGACGGGACAGGCAGTGGAGAGTATGGACGAAGTGCTCTACCAACTGGAGGAAAAAACCGGTATAGAGACATTGGTTGTGGCTGTAGAGGAGATAGCAGATGGTGATTGCTTTGAGTTTGCCTATCAATTGGGAAAGCAGAACGGTGTAGGAAAGAAGGGAGTGGACAATGGCCTTGTCATCTTGTTGGTACGCGGTGAACGGTGTGTGCAGTTTGCTACAGGTTATGGCGTCGAAGGGCATCTGCCTGATGCTATCTGCAAACGGATACAGGAACGCGAAATGTTTCCACTGTTCCGTCATGGGAAATGGGACGAGGGTATGCTGGCTGGCATCCGTTCTGTGAACAATTACTTGACCGATTATGACGGATGGAAAGCCACAGAAGCTGATAAAGAGGGCGATGAGCTGGTCGCTGTATTCGGCATATTTGTTGTATTGATATTAATCTTTTTTGTTATCTGCTACCTTGCCATCCGTTCTCAGACAAAGTGTCCTCATTGCAAGAAATACGGATTGCAGCGAAGTAGTTCACACCTTGTCTCCAGAAAGAACGGAGTGAAGACTAAGGAGGTAGTCTATACCTGCAAGCACTGCGGACACACCGTGGTGAAGCAGGAACAGGAGGAGGACGAGAACTACACCGGCTTCGGGGGAGGAGGTTCTTTGGGAGGGCCTTTCATTTTCGGAAGCGGACGTGGTGGCACATTCCATGGCGGTGGATTCGGCGG
>CAZTPB010000020.1:0-7123 GCA_964614555.1 uncultured Bacteroides sp. | reverse complement strand
GGCGGTGGATTCGGCGGCGGATTCTCCGGAGGTTCTTTTGGAGGTGGTTCTTTCGGAGGTGGTGGAGCCGGAGGCAGATTCTGATGAAACGGACAATCAAATTTATCTATAAACAATATTAAGCAAATGAAAACAATCAGTAAACTCATTGTAGCCCTACTTGCTTTGGTTAGCTTCAACAGCTGTGGCTACAACACGATGACAGAGAAAGAAGAGGCCGTAAATATGGCTTGGAGTAATGTGGAGAACCAGTATCAGCGCCGTTCGGACCTTATCCCCAATCTGGTAAATACGGTGAAAGGGTATGCTCAACATGAACAGACAACTCTGAGTGCCGTATTGGAAGCCCGGTCAAAGGCTACCCAAATAACGGTCAATGCAGAAGATTTGACTCCTGAGAAACTGAAAGAATATCAGGAGGTGCAGGGACAAGTGACCAGTGCACTCGGCAAACTTTTGGCTATCAGCGAAGCCTATCCGGACTTGAAGGCCAATGAAAATTTCAAGGAGTTACAGGCACAACTTGAGGGTACGGAGAATCGCATCAGTGTAGAACGCCGTAACTTCAATGAGGTGGTAGGCGATTATAATACTTACATCCGCAAGTTCCCACAGAATATCTTTGCCGGTCTTTTCGGATTTGAAAAGCGGGCTTATTTTGAGGCTGAAACGGGTAGCGAAAAGGCTCCAACAGTAGAGTTTTGAGCTGTTTCTTAAGATTGAAGGTATGTTAAGCTACTGACGGTTAGTGACAATGGTAACTGATCGTCAGTAGCTTTTACTTATTTGCAGTATCGTTCAATGAGGGGAGCAGCATGAGGATCGCCTAATTCTTTGGCTTTCATCAAGCATTCATATGCCTGCTGTTTCTCTCCTTTCAAGGCATGACAGATGCCAAGAATACGGTGGCAGTCGGGATAGTCAGGGAAGATGGCGAGAGCTTTTTTGCAAGACTCCATAGCCTTGTCCGTTTGGTTGAACCGTACGTAGAGCGAAGCTTGTTCGGCCAGATAGTCGGCATTTTGGGGAGCGAGTTCGATGGCGCGGGCAATGTCGTCAATGGCAAGCTGGTTCATTCGTCCGGCAATGGCTGCTTGTTCGCGTTGGTAGTAGAAGAGGTCATTGACATTCCCATTGAGTAGCGTATAATATTCATTATAGTCGGCCACTGCTTCCCGTGGACGGCTCATGTCTGCCAACACCTTGGCTCGTTCCCAAATGTAAGGGGCTGCCTCTTGAGGATATGGACGGGCGTAGCTATCTACGGCATGGTTGATGAGTGCAAGTACACTGTCTGCCACGACCTGCGTGGTGTCACCTGTCAAGCGGAGGCTTTGTGCCGCTGCATACCAAGTGGAGGCTGTGGCAAGGTTTGAGGCGTTTACGGCCATATATGCCCGATGCGCCTCTTGATAATTACGGAGAGCAAACAACAGGTCGCCTTCTGTTTGCAGATAGAGTGGGATGCTGTCAATGGCGATAGCTTGGCGGCATTCGGCAAGCGAACGTTCCAATCCCCAGTCTTTATATCCGAAGTGCTGTTCCGAAGTGCAGTGCTGTAGTATCATACGGCAGAGGGCAAAGTGTATGTCATCTTTTCGGTCGGTCAGACTCATCGCTTTTTTTATATCTTGCTCTGCCAATTCGTAATGTGCACTGTCTTTGAATGCCTGGGTATAATGTTCGGCTCGCCGGCGATATCCCTCTGCTGTTGTAGGATAAGTGCTGATGAATTCGTTCAGTAGCTCCAAATATATTTCGGGCTTTTCCCCTCCGGCTTTCATATATAAGAAAACCAAAGCCTCTTTTTCTGTAGCAGGAAGTGCTTTCCTGATACCAATGGAACGCAGGGCAGCACTGTTTGCAGTCAATGCTCCGATGCTGAGCGAAGCAGCCATACGTACGTCAATGGCATAACTTACTTTTTCATCTCCGGCTGTTGAGGCTTGTGCCAAAGCGATTACTTCGCCCGCCTGATTGGTAATCGGGCAACTGACAAGCTTGTCGGTGATGGGCAACCGCAGTGTATAATAACTGTATTCTTTACCGGCTTGGACGATTTCTTCGACTTTCCCGGATTGGCATTTCATCTCCTTTTGGGTTGAATATGGCAGCAGCCATACAGATTCTCCAGCCGGGGTAGGAGAGGTGGCAATGGGCAATACGGTGAGCTTTTCCTTTTGTGTGTCAACCTGAAATTTGATGATGTCATACATATCATCAGCTCCAAGAATCTGTTTGACGGGAAGCTGTTTGCCTGTAGCTGTGATAATGATGGCCCGCTCTGCTCCCTTGAACAGTGTATAGTCAGAGACGGCTTCGCCAGTTTCACTGATAAAGAAACCGTTCCCGGTGCCTTGTATGTTGTTTTGTTTGTCATAAGTGATGATGGAGAAAATGGCTCCCCTTGCCTTCTTTGTCCATTTGGGTGTCTCTTGCGCCTGCAGGGAGAAGGAGAGGAGACACAGGATGAAGCCCCACCCGAAACTCATTCTTCTATGGATTGAGGAATCTGTTTTTTGATTTTTCATTTACTATACTTGACGTGTTTTTTTTAATCTGTTTTCTGACTTATTTCTATAAGTGGACAACTGCCGGCTGCGGGGAGGATTATTTGGTCCCAAACAGGTTGCCGGCCGTTAGTCGCCTTTGTCACTCTTCACTCTCTCCTCCGAATCCTCTTTGCCTGAAAACCTCGTAAATCAGGATTCCTGCTGCAACACTGACGTTGAGCGATTCGATATGTCCTTTCATGGGTATTTTTATCCATTCGTCACACAAGGCCAGATGCTCGTAGCTAACTCCTTTGTCTTCTGCTCCCATGATGATACAGACAGGGTCGGTGTATTGCCCTCGGGTATAGTTGTAATCTCCCTTCTCGGTGGCAGCCACTACTCGGAAACCGCATTGCTTCAGGTAGTGGATAGTGGCTGTGAGACTCTTTTCCCGACATACCGGCAGCGTATGTAAGGCTCCTGCTGAAGTTTTGATGGCATCAGCATTCACTTTGGCGCTGTTGTTGGTGGGGATAATGATGGCATCTACACCGGCACACTCACATGTGCGGGCTATGGCTCCAAAGTTGCGTACGTCTGTCACACCGTCCAACATTAGGAAAACAGGGTTTTTCCCTTCTTCGAAAAGGGTAGGGACAAGGTCTTCTGTATGTTGGTAGGTGATGCTGGATATATAGGCTATTACCCCCTGATGATTTTTTCGCGTAATGCGGTTTAGCCGTTCTATAGGTACTCGTTGTACGGGGATGATTTTTCCCCTTAAGGCAGCAAATAGCTCACGTGAGAGTTCGCTTTGTATGTCACGTTTTACTAATATCTTGTCTATATCCTTTCCGGCTTCGATGGCTTCTATTACGGAACGGATACCGAAAATCATTTCTGTCTGTTCGTGAGTCATGGGTTGTCTTTTCTGTTTATACATTAATATATATATATGGGGAAATCCCTTTCTTATTCTGTTTTCATCAATTCTCTCGCATTTTCTAATGCTGCTTCTGTCAGATTCTCGCCGCTTAGCATATGGGCAATTTCGGTGATGCGTTGTTCATTGTCAAGGCGGACGAGGTGTGATGTCGTTCCTGTTTCGGTCTCCTCCTTATAGACTCGATAGTGTGCAGAACCTCGTGCGGCAATCTGTGGCAGGTGAGTGATGCTGATTACCTGTCGTTCGCAATGTCCCATTTCCTGCATGATGAGAGCCATTCGTTCGGCTATCTTGCCGGAAACTCCAGTGTCTATCTCGTCAAAGATGATGGTAGGCAGTTTTACAGCTCCGGCAATCAAAGCCTTCAGCGAGAGCATTACACGGGCTATTTCGCCTCCCGAAGCAACTTGGGAGATGTCCTGCAGTTGGCCGTTTTTATTGGCTGAGAACAGGAAGGCGATGTTGTCCATGCCGTGACTGTCCGGTTCGTTGCGTCTGGCAAACTCTATCTTGAATTGAATGTTGGGCATTCCTAAAGGGATAAGGTGTCCGATCAATTGTTGCTCGATGTGTGTGGCAGCTTGTTTGCGTATGTCAGTGAGTGCAGCCGCTTGTTCCAACAGTTGTTTGTAGGCTGTTTGTTTCTGTCTTTCCAGTTCGGCTATGCGGTCGTCGTAGGAGGTGATGGCATCCAGTCGGTTGCGCAGTTCTTCGGCCAAGGCCAGCAGTTCGCTGTCTGTCTGCAGATGATGTTTGTGTTCTAAAGTATAGAGTAGGTTCAGACGGTCGTTCACCTCTTCCATATGGGCAGGGTTGAACTCTATTTTTTCTAAGGCAGATTCCACTTCGTCTGAGATATCCTTCAGTTCGATATGGCAGCTTCCGACGCGTTCTTGCCATTCGTTGGCAACAGGATATACGCGGGCGATATCCCGCAGATGCCTTTGTATCTCTTTAAGAGCATTGAGTACCCCGTTTCCTTCTTCTTGCATGAGGCATTGCCCTGCGGCATAAAGTCCGCTTTTTATCTCCTCGGCATGATTCAGCCTGTCGGCTTCGGCTTCCAATTCCTTTTGTTCGCCTTCTTTCAGTTCCAGTTGTTCCAACTGCTCCAGTTGGAAGGTGAGGTAGTCTTCGTCAGCACGGCTTTTTTCGGCCTCTTCTTTGAGTTGGTTCAGTTTGTCCGCAAGGTTTTTCCAATGGTTGAAGGTCTGTTTGTAGGCTGCTGTTTCATGGGTGTCATTGGCGATGATGTCCACCACATTCAGTTGGAAATCCTCTTTGCCAAGCAGCAGGTTCTGGTGCTGGCTGTGTATATCGATGAGCTGTTCGCCCAATTCTTTCATTTGGCTGAGCGAGGCCGGTACATCATTGATGAACGAGCGGCTTTTGCCTGAAGCAGACAGTTCGCGCCGCATGATGCATTCGTCTCCGTCATATTCAAGGTCTTTTTCTGCAAAATAGTCCTGCATATGGTAAGCAGCCAGATTGAAGTGTGCTTCGACAATGCATTTGGTGGCTCCTGTCTTGATGCTTTTGGAGTCAGCCCGTTTGCCGAGCAAAAGCCCGATAGCACCGAGGATAATGGATTTCCCTGCACCCGTCTCACCTGTGATGACGGAAAAACCGTGCCCGAAATCAATATCAAGCCGGTCAATGAGTGCATAGTTTTGTATGTGAAGAGAAGTAAGCAATTTGATTACTGATTTATTTACTGTTTTTTATCTTGTTCCAACTGTTTGATTGCGAAGGGTTGATGTCACTCATCATCGTCGAGATGTCTTCTCTTTCCTTCTGTGTGCCTTTGGAGTAGATATTTACAAGCTCGTCTTTTTTGATGTCTGTCCATATGACGGGCAATGCCGACAAGGGCTTCTTTTCTTTGGCCTCTTTCAGTTGGGACAGTGCGGCAGTGATGTTGGTACGTCCTCGTTCGGCGTTGTTGGCCATTTCATCCAATCCCTTGCGGTAGTAGTCATACATCAGTTGTCGCAGTGGTGTCATGCCTCCGTCCATATAGTCGTTGATGATGGCATGTCGGTTGCGGTCACTGTCAAAGGCTTTCCATCCTGTAGCATTCAGCATCTCAGCATTGTTCACGATGTTCATTACCCGTTGCAGGACTTCGGTTCCTCCCTGTGGGGCATAGGTGTCCATGTCCATACCGATGATGAGTAGGGCATAATAGGCCATGACAGCTGTCAGGTTGTTGTCGAGCATCTCTTCCTGAAAATTCAGTTGGTCAAACTCTTGATAAGTGAATGAGAAATCCGTATCCTTGAAATTGAACACCGTAGTGTTGTATGTAGAATTGAATATAGGCCGGTTGCTTTGCACCATGAGGTCACACACGAAGTTTCCGTCATCGCTGTATTGGTTGACGGTGATGTTGAACGAGCACGTGATACGTTCCTGTGTGGCATATTGTTGGTTTGTCCATTTGCGGTCGTTCAGGAACTCAGTCAGTGCTGTTTCCAGTGTCTTGAACACCTCTTTGCTGGTGCCTTGAATCTTTTGGCTGTTGATTACCACTTTTGCTTCCAGCTCTTGAGCGGGGATACTGAGTGGCATAATGGCTGCTATGACCATGATGGCCCATGTATATAGAGATGGGATGAATGTTTTCATATTTCAGTTTTGACCATGAATTTCTTTTCCAGTTCGTCTATGATGTCGGCGGCCACTTCGTTTTTGTGTTTCAGCGGATATTCCTTGACCTCGTTTTCCGACACGATGGCAATCTTGTTGGTGTCGTGGCGGAATCCGGCTCCCTTGTCGTTGAGGGAGTTGAGTACGATGAAGTCAAAGTTCTTCCGATGGAGTTTGCCTTGTGCGTGAGCCAGCCCGTCCGTTGTCTCGAGGGCAAATCCTACGAGCAGTTGCCCTTCGCGCTTTGTCTTTCCCAGCGAGGCGGCAATGTCTTGTGTGGGTTTCAGGCGGAGTACGAGGTCGTCACCTTCGCGCTTGATTTTCTGTTCGGCTTTCACCTCGGGGGTGAAGTCTGCCACGGCCGCACAGAGGATACCTGCATCGCAGGTGGGGTAGTGGGTCATGGCGGCATGGTACATCTCTTCGGCCGACTCGACATCGATGCGGCAGATATTCGGATGTTGGCACGTCATGCTCACGGGTCCGCTGATGAGGGTCACTTCGGCTCCTCGGCGGGCACATTCTTCGGCCAGAGCATATCCCATCTTGCCCGACGAGTAGTTGCCGATAAAGCGTACGGGGTCAATCTTCTCGTAGGTAGGGCCTGCGGTTATCAACACTTTTTTTCCGCCCAACGGGGAAAAACTTTTTTCCTTGTCTGAGAAAAAATTCTGTAAGGCAATGACTATGTTTTCAGGCTCTTCCATGCGGCCTTTCCCCACGAGGTGGCTGGCAAGGAAACCTTCGCCCGGCTCGATGATGTGGTTGCCATAGGAGCGGAGGGTATCGAGGTTCTGTTGTGTGGAGGGGTGGGCATACATGTCGAGGTCCATAGCCGGTGCCACGAAGACGGGTGCTTTCATTGACAGGTAGGTGGTGATGAGCATGTTGTCGGCTATCCCGTGTGCCATCTTGCCGATGGTGGAGGCGGTGGCAGGGGCTATAACCATGGCGTCTGCCCAAAGACCAAGTGCCACGTGGCTATGCCAAGTGCCGTCGCGCTGGGCAAAGAAGTCGCTGATGACCGGTTTGC
>CAZTPB010000019.1:0-19502 GCA_964614555.1 uncultured Bacteroides sp. | reverse complement strand
TACTGCTTTTTTTGAAACTTGCAAAACTTTCGCTGTCTTTTTTGCCTCTTTTTTTTAGAAAACCTCCATTGTGTCCCTAAAAATGGAGATTGGCAGCTGTTTTGTTGGGGGATATCTGCTTCTTTCTATAATATGTAGTAGAGGTCGGTAGTGGTGTGGACAGACAGAAACAAGACAGATAAGACAGATTGTTTATGGACTTTTAGCAGAAAATAAAAAATAAATAGGTGTACTGAAAAAAAAGTCAGATGAGGAATTATTTATTTTTTTTTGCAAGATCTCTCTATATAATCTGTCTAATCTGTCTTCTTTATGTCTGTTCCCCTCTATTTCCGTCTTCTGCCGGTGCTGTGTCGGGGGGATTCGTCCCGTGGCTGAATGCCGTTCAGCTCGGGGGTGAATCCTGTTCATCACGGAGCTGAACAGGATTCGGCATAGGGTTGAATGTCTGTCTTGTCCAGAAACGGACGTATTGTTCTGCCACACGGATGTGGTCGTGATGACGCCGGACATAGAGCCGGCTGTCGCGTGAGAGGGCGGCCAACCGTTCGGGGTGGAGCACCAGTTCCTCCAGGCGGCGATAGACATCCTCTTCATCCGGCAGTACGTTGATGATGGGGCGCAACTCCTGTTCGCCCAGGATTTCATAGTTTTCCGGTTCACCGCCACCGACGAGGACAAGTCCCTTGCCCATGGCCAGCAGGCCGTTCATGGCAGGAGTGTAGGAGTAGAGCTGGTCGAGCAGCACGTCCGACGAGTTCATCAGGTGCTGGTATTCGGCATAGGGTACCGATTCGGCCTTGACAATCTCGCACCGTTCGGGGTACTTCTCTTTCACCCGGAGGAGTGCACGCAGCATGATGTCTGTGCCTTTGTAGGCACTGCGTGTGCGTTGGATGCCGATGAAGAAGCGCACGGGGCGGCCTTCGGGGCGTGGTTCCAACGGGCTCAGGCTGGCCAGGTTGATGGGGAAGGGGATGAAAGTGGTCTTCGCAGGATAGTGCGGCCGGTAGCAGGCGTAGTATTCGTAGAGCCCCGTGGGGATACCGTCGCAATCCTCGGCGATGTAGCGGTTGAGCCGTCCCTTTTCTCCATGGATCCATTCTTTCACCTCGCGGCGTATGTTCTCGTCGTCGCGCAGGGTGGTGCCGAAGTTGAAGTCGGAGTAGCGGAAGGTCTGTGTGGTGATGCCCGTATGTACCCAATAGTAGTCCATGCCGTATCCGCCGAGGAACACCTTCCCGTTGTGTCGGCGCAGGTAGCGGTAGATGGGGTAGAGCCTTTCGGCTTTTAGTTCGAGGAAGCCGGGGTTGATGAGCTGCACAATGTCGTACCCCCTCAGCCGGGGCAAGGTGACAAGCACTTTGAGCAGGTATCGGATGCCGTCCCAGCGGGAGTCGGGGTTGCGTGTCAGTGAGATGTCACGCGGGTAGTTTTTCCAGAAGTCGCCGTTGGATACCACACACACCTCATGGCCGAGGGCACGGAGGCCTTCGGCCAACGTCCAGTGTACGTTGCTGTATTCTCCTATCAGTAATATATTCATCTCTGTTTTGCGTAATGGCGTTGTCAGATTTTCATTTTGGCGAGCAGCTTTCTTCCGAGGGCATTGTTGGCCAGCAGGCAGAACAAGCTGTACTTCCATCCGTATGCCGGAGGGGTGAGCGGATAGAGGGAAAGCGCTTCCAGTTTTTTTCTCAGGTCTGGCCAGAAGTTTTCCCAGGCAGGGTCGCGAAAAAGGCGGCGCAGGCTGTCCATGGCCAATTGGGCGATTTTCTGTTTGAGTCCCTCGGCAGGTTCTTGTGGCGGAAGCTGCCGGCAATGGGCGACCAGTGTCTTCAGGGCTTCGGTGTGGTAGTGCAGCAGCTCGCGTTGTCTCCGGATGCTCTTGTCGGACGTGATGGAGCCGGGGCGTTGATAATAGGCATAGACAATCAGGTTGGTGGACACTACTTGCCGGGCATGGTGGAAGAGTAGGCTGGTGAATACTTCGTCTTCAATGAAGACCCCTTCGGCAAACCGCAACTTCAGCCTTTCGGCCAGTTGCCGGCTGAACAGGTAGTGCCATGCCGTCCCGTACAGGGGCTTTTGTTTCATGTGCCATTCTCCTGTGTGCGGAGGGGAAAAACGGATGTCTGCCGGTTGGTGTGTGTGTGCGCGTCCGGCCTCTGTGCATGGCAGGTAGGCAAAGTCGAGAATGTCGCATCCGGTAGCTGTGGTTTTGTCCATCAGCATACAGAGTGTGTTGGGATAGAGGTAGTCGTCCCCATCGACAAAGAGGATGTGGCTGCCCCTGGCCGCCTCCATGCCCCGGTTGCGTGCGGCACCTAAACGCCGGTGGGGCTGGTGCAGCACATTCAGTCGGCAAGTGGCGGGATACTCCTTTGTCACTTGTGCGGGCGATGTCTCCGAGCCGTCGTCAACAATAATCACTTCCACTTCCTGCTTCCTGCCGTCGGGCAGTTGGCCGAATATGCTGTCGAGGCAACGCTTCAGCAGCCAGTCTTCTAAATTATAATAAGGTATAATGATGGAGAGTTTCATGCCTTGTGCTTTTATCGTATCATTTTCCCCGTGAAACAGAACAGGTGGAAGGGAAGCCCGAAGAGAGCCAGTGGCAGGTTCTTCAGCTTGCAGTATAGAGGGGCGGACAGCTGCATGAGACTTTTCAGGGAGGGGCAGAGCGGCTTCAGCCTCTGTAGGGCCTCTTTCAGGAAGGGGAGGTTCTCCGGTTGCAGAGCATCGTCGGTGCGCATCAGGTCTATCAGGACATTGGTGAGCGAGAGGCCGTAGAGGCAGCTGTCTGCGGGGGGGACGGCCGGATGCCGGACAGATTTCTCCCACCAGGGCAGCTGGTGCTCCAGGTAATCCTTGAAGTCTTCGAACGAGGCTTTCTGTGTGATGGAGTCCTCTCTGTGCCGGTAGTAATAGATGCCGTTGCGGGTCTCCCGTTCGGGGACGGTTTCGTGCGGACCCGGCCATTCGCAGTGCTGGTAGTACACGCACTGGCACTGTTCCAGCAGGCGGGGGGTGGTATAGCTGTCTTCAAACACGTGCCCGACGGGAAAACGCAGTTGTTGGAAGAGCTTTCTACGGCAGATCTTGTTGCATGAATAGGTGTGCAGATACCCTTGGTGCCTGACCCATGAAGTGAAAATTTCGTCCCTGCCCCTTATGTGGCCTTTCACGGGCGACTGATAGAGCACGCTCTCTTTGCCACCATAGTGCAGGATGACAGGCATCTCCACCATGTCGGTGTCAGGTTGTTCTTCAAACACCTGCATGGCACGGTTGAGAAAGTCGGGGGCTATGAAATCGTCCGAATCGATGAAAGCAATGTAGTCGCCCGATGCCATCTCCAATCCGGCATTGCGTGCGGCACTGAGGCCGCCGTTGGTCTGATGGATGACCCACACCCGATGATCCTTGACGGCATATTCGTCGCAAATCTCTCCGCTACGGTCGGGCGAACCGTCGTCAACAAGTATCAGTTCAAAGTCTGTAAAGTCTTGATGCAGAATGCTGTCGATGCATTCGCGCAGGTAGCATTCTACGTTATAGACGGGGACAATGACGCTCAACTTCATAAGTCTTTTGTAGGGTCTAATGGTTAAAAACTTCACAAAGATAGGAGAAATTTGTGAATTAAGCATTACCTTTGCCGAATATTGTTAGAAAATCATGCGGAAAAACGAGGAAAAGGATTCTCGGACAGGTTATGGTCAGGTGATAAAATACACGGGCCTGTTCGGTGGTGTACAGGGGGTGAACTTGTTGGCATCCATTGTGCGCAACAAACTGGTTTCCTTGATTCTCGGTCCTTCCGGTTTGGGGATTGTCTCGCTCTATAATACGGCCGTTTCGTTTGTAGGCAATGCCACCAATCTGGGCATTTCATTCAGTGCCGTGCGTCATGTGTCGGAACTTCATGCTGCGGGTGACGAAGAGGCACTTCGTCGGTTTGTCCGCGTAGTGCGTGGATGGAGCCTGCTTGCCGCAGTGCTTGGTGTGCTGGTGTGTTGCTTGTGTGCACCGTTGCTCAGCCAGTCTTACTTTCAGACGATGGACGGATGGCCGACCTTTGTCTGGCTTTCGCCCGTCGTGGGGCTGTCGGCACTGGCCGGTGGCGAATTGGCGTTGCTGAAGGCTGTTCGTCAGTTGCGTCAGGTGGCTGTCCAGTCGGTGCTCAACTCCCTGCTGGCTCTGTTGCTCACCGTCCCGGTCTATTGGATATGGGGCAGCAGGGGTATTGTCGCCTCATTGTTGCTGGTGGCGCTTTCCACCTGGCTGACGACTTTGCACTTTTCGCGCAAAATATTTCCCCTTTCTCCTGCTTCGGGCGGAGGTTTCGCGTTGGCAGGCGGTGGGCAGATGGTACGTTTGGGGGTGGCATTCATCCTTGCCGGAGTGTGCGGCTCTATAGTGGAACTTGTCATCCGCACCTATATGATGCAACATGGTTCAGAAACTGAAGTAGGCCTGTATAATGCAGGTTATGTTGTCGTCATCACTTATGCGTCTATGATTTTTACGGCGATAGATACGGAGTTTTATCCCCGTCTGTCGGCAATCAATCATTTGGTGGACAAATGTAATGAGATGATAAATAGGCAGATGGAAACATCTCTTCTGTTAATATCTCCTTTATTGACCCTTTTTTTAGTTGGGATGCCATTTATTTTGCCATTGCTTTATTCATACGAATTCTTACCTGTTGTTTCTATGGCACAATGTGCCGTGTTCAGTCTTTATATGCGTGCGATGAGTCTTCCTATAGCCTATCTTTCGTTGGCTAAGGGACGTATGTGGGTTTTTCTTTTTACAGATGTTGCTTATGATGTGGTTGCCATAGGACTGCTTATCGGCGGCTATGCCTTGGACGGTCTTCGTGGAACAGGTATTGCGTTGTCGTTGGCGGCATTTTTTGATTGGATATTAGTATGGTCTGTCGCCCATTATTCTTACGGATTCCGGATGGGGAAAAAGGCTTTGTGTATGTTGGGAAAACAAATGCCTTTTGGAGCGGCTGTTTTCATTATGTCCTTTTGTTTGGACGGGTGGCTCTGTTATTGCTTAAGCGCATTGTGTGTATTAGGCTCTTTGTCAGTGTCTTTTTATGTCCTTCGTCGTGAGACAACTTTTTTGCAGACATTGAAAAAGAAGCTTGGTAAGCACATCTTTCATCGTACATCCTGTTGACGTTTGTACCGGAGTGTCTGTTATTGCTCTGATTGGAAGTCTTTGCCTGAAAATTAAGTGTTTGGATGTTAGTAAAAACTGTATTTTAATACAATTATCTCTAAATATTACTTAAAAATATGGCTTAATTTGATAATATAGGCTTTTTCTTTGACGAATTGAAATTATAATTGTATTTTTGCGACATATTTATAATAATCACTATTGGTAAAACTTGACGAATGAATGTATGCACACGTTTGCTAAGGAGGCGTGTGCTTTATAGGGTTGAAAATGAAATATTAATGAAAATACAACAAAGATTATGAGTAAAAATTATCTGAAAGGGCTGTCTCTGATGGTTGCTTTGGCAATTGCTACAGGGATGATGGCCGACAACGCGGGTGTGAAGACCAAAGCGGTATATTCCTATGGCGCTATGCTTGATGAAGGGTACAGTGCGACACCTACCGGAGTGGTACGCTCTTATTATGACGTGAACAATCGGCTGTCCCGCGTAGTGGAGGCTGACATCATGTTGGCAGACAACGACCAGACACTTGAAGTGGAGGTGCCGGGGCAGGAAATCCCCAAGCTCTACACAGTCTATGAATACGACACCAACGGCCAGCTTCTGAAAAAGCGTACAAGGAAGTATGGGATATACAGTGTATTTGACCGTGCTTGGACCGATTTCGTGGATGCCGAAGTGTATGAGTATGACGCTGACGGGAATCTGGTGAAGATGACGGATGCCACATACATCATCACCTACAAGTGGGAAAACGGAAACCTGGTGGAAGAGACTGCCCATTACGTGAAGGATGGTGCGTGGAGCAACTCTATCCTCTATACGGCCTTTCAGGAGGGACGCCCCACGGCAGCCCTTTTCTCTGACACTTGGGGAAACAACCGCATCTATGAATATGCCTACGACGAGGCAGGCAACAAGGTGCTGTTTGCCGAATACAAGACCGCCAATGCGGAGAAGGATGAGAATGGTGTGATGGTGAAGGCTGACAAGGCAGAACTTTATGCACAGACAACCTGGACCTATGCTGACGGTGTGCTTGCCGAGGAACAGAAAGGATATTGGAACAGCGGAAAAGGTGAGCTGACTCCCGATACCAAAGTGACTTACGTGGCGGCAGGCGATACCACCACCATTGGCACCTACCGTTACTACAACGGCAACTGGGGTGTGTTCGGAAGCACGAAGAAAGCTGTGAGTGGAGTGGTTGACAGTGCCACTGCGGCTACAGGGCTGACTGTGGCGGATGTGAAGAATGCCGTAAACACCGTGATGCTGACGGCTACGGCTCCGGCAGGTGCTGCAGCTGACGGGTGGTATGTTTACCGCAACGGTATGCCGGTGGGGGAAGCCACATTGGGTGCCGATGGGGTGTTGGCTTATCAGGATTCGTTGGTGGCCAACGGCACATGGGACTATTTCATCCAGCATAAAGATGACAATGCCAGTGAGGTGGTGGAGAAGACTCTGATGACCGAACTGGTAGCCGTGAAGGGAGTGAAGGTGATGAAGAACTCACTCAATGCTACGGGGGACTATGAACTGACCTTTGCATGGACAAAACCCAATACGGCATTGGATGTGAAGGGATACAACGTGTATGCCGATCTCTCGGCTTATGAAACAAATCCGGCACCGGAGAATGGCATGGAACTGATACCTTACGGTGTAGAAACCTATACTTATATCCAAGCTACAAGCAGCGTTGACACAAAGCACGACTTTTACGTCGAAGTGGTATATAATATAGGTAAGGCACGCAGCGAAGCCATCCCCTTGGCTCTGCAGAAAGAGGAAAAGCCGTTGCTGAAGAAGGCCGTTGTCACTTACGGCGACTTGATGGGGGGCTCCGTCAGTGATGATACCCCGACGAAAGCCGAAGTATATTACTATGATGTTGAGGGAAAACTGTTGCGTATGGTGGATTTGTCCATGAAGTTTGGTGACGAATCGACGTTCCCTGACAAAAACTATAAGGTGGGTGACTGGTCACCTTCGGCAGAGATTGCATACGACTACAACGAAAAGGGGCAGTTGGTGAATACCCGCAAACGCCAGTACAGTATGTATAGCGGCTTCGACTGGTGCTGGGGAGAATACGAGGAGACTGGCGCTTTCAGCTACGACGACCAGGGACGCTTGCTGGAAGATACCACCACGAACCGCGTCTTCCACTACGAATATGATGGAGACAATGTGGTGCAGGAAATATATGCCAACAGTAGAGATATTATCATCTACCGGAAGGCCTACAGTAATTTCGTGGAGGGGCTGACGAACTGTCCCCAATATGCTTTTGCCTACAGTCCGTATGGATTGACCACCAACGACCGTATTTATGAATATACCTACGATGAAAACGGAAACAGAACCAGCTGCCGTTCGTACAAATATTTGGCCGGGACAGAGGTGAAAGACGATGAAGGAAACATCATCAGTGCAGAGAAGGGTACACCCGATATTGAGGAAATATGGACCTATGACAACAATATTCTGGTGAAATATGAAAACAACAAGTGGAATACTTCGAAGAATACGTATCAGCCCAAGAGCCGTACGGAATATACATTGACTCCTATGGGGACAAGTATCGTAAGTTATTCCTATTCTGTAGGTATTTGGGCCAGATCAGGTTCTCCGCGTATGGAAATCAACATTCCGTTTGCAGGAGTGGCTGCTTCAGATTTGAAGGTAGAGCGTGTGGAAGAAAAAGTCAACACCGTGAGGCTTACAGCCAAAGCTCCTACCGGAGTATCGGCTGCTACGGTATGGAATGTCTATCGCAACGGTATGAAAATAGGACAGGCAACTGCCAATCGGACAGAACTGACCTATGAAGACGAATTGGTGCCTAACGGACATTGGGACTACTTCATTCAGGCTGCAGACAATCATGGGGCTGAGGGAGTGAGCATTTCCAATGTGGCTGAATTGGACATCTACACCGAATTGCCTGCTGTGACGGATATGCATGTGGTTTCCAATGGATACAACCAGGTGCAGGATTATGAGGTGGTGCTCGGATGGACGGCTCCCAAAACAGACCTGACTATCGAAGGCTATCATATGTTTGTGGATCCTAAGACAAGCAACCCCTCGCCAGTAGATGGTTTTACCCCCTTCACCGAGACTTCATATACCTATACGGCTGCCAACGATGTGAATAAGGACAAAATTTTCATCGTAGAGACCGTATATAATATAGGTAAAGTAAAGAGCGAGGCTTTGGCCGTTGTTTTGGGTGGTGTGTCCGAAGGCATACAGTCTGTAGAGGTTGGTAATCTGTTGTGGATTTCCGGACGTACATTGTTTGTTGCAGGTGAATACAATGCTTTGGAGATTTATACGTCAACTGGCGTGAAAGTGGCAACATATGCCGGTGAGAAGAGTATCAGCCTCTCAACCTTGTCCGCTGGAATTTATATGGTACGTGTGAATACGGCTGATGGATGGTTAGACGGTAAAATTGCAGTGAAATGAAGAGAGTGATATATTCTGTCGTGTGTATGCTTGCACTGTCATCTCCAGAAACGGCAGTGGCTCAGGAAATATGCCTGGAAGAGGGATTCACTATGGGTATTCCTGAAGAGTTTGAGCTGGTATGCTACGACGAGATTCCTGTAAATGGGCAGGCCTTCAACAATGTAATCCCATCGATGACTTGGTTCAAGGCCAAGAGTAGTGGTCAGGACGGGGCAGCTGCTTTCAGTACATCACGCCGGTCTTTCGATATTCCGACAGACAATTGGCTGATTACCCCGAAATTGCAGCTCCCGGCAGAAAATGTCTGGTTGAAGTGGACGGCCAAGTCGGTGCACTATCACCTGCGCGACGGATACCGTGTGCTGATTTCCACTACAGGCAAGGGATATGACGATTTTACCGAACTCTATCAGGTAGAGGCAGAAGAGTATCTGTGGACAAAGCACGTGGCATCGCTCGAAGCATACGCAGGTAAGGAGGTATATATCGCCTTTGTACATGACAGTCAGAGCAAGTTTATGATTGCCATCGACGACATCTTTGTGGGACAGCCAGCCGAGGCAGACTTCATCGTGAAGGACAATACCCGTCGGTTTGCGGGTAATGTGGAGACTGTGGCGGTGGAAGGTACTGTGACCAACAGTGGTGTGGCTTTGGAGAGCCGGACACTGAAATGTGTGCTGAATGATACCGACACGCTGACAGCTGCACCTGCAACCGGAGGACTTTGGGCTACGGGTATCGGGGATGGATTCCATTTCGATGTCCCTGTGCAGGTCGGCAAGGCTACACATTACAAACTTCTGGCCGACGGAGGACATATCGTGTTGGAGGACAGTATCATCTGTTCGTATTATCCACGCACACTTCTTTTGGAGAAAGCGACCGGAGCCTGGTGTGTCAATTGTACGGAGGTCATCTCATACATACAAGAACTGGAAGAACGATACGGCAATGACATTGTTTGTGTCGAAGCGCATGCTCACTATGGCGACCTTTTTGAATATATGCCCTATGTGACGGGGATGAAGACAAACTCTTTTCCCACCATTTATTTCAACCGCGACCGGAGCAATGCTATCGGTGGGGCAGGAGCCAAGGAACGTGCCGTATTGAGAAAAATCATCAATAAGCCCACTGTTGCCAAAGTGGATTTGGAGTTGGATTATGCTGGAGGAGACTCTGTCAAGATGGTCTCTAAGGTGACTTTCGCAGAAAATACAGACAATTCGACCGGCAAATACCGCATCGGGTACGTCCTGATAGAAAAGGAGGTACAGACTGACCAGATGATGCAGATTAACGGTAGCTCTTCCTATGCGCATCATGGTGAATTCTATTATATGGCTTCCAGAGTCCCCACGGATATGATGTGGTATTCCAATGTGGTGCGCAACATGGAAAGCGCCTTCACCGGAGTGAAAAACAGTTTGCCCACTGCCATAGAGGCCGGAGTGGAATATACTGTAGAAGACAGCATCGGCATTCCTTCGACTGTCTATGACAAAGCTGGACTGGCTGTAGTGGCTATCGTGATGAACTACTATACCGACGAAGTGCTGAATGTGGCAGAGGTGAAAATGCCAGCAGATGCCAATTCGGTACATACCCCTTATATCCCGGATGCAGACGGCGTTTCACACCTTCGCTTCGATACCGACGGGCGGTTGTTTGTCAATTGCCCCGATGAGGCTCCGTTCGAAGTGGCCGTATATGCGGCAGACGGACGTCGGCTCATGACACTGGCCGGAACCGGAAATGCAGCATATGATTTGTCCGGCAAGCTTGGCCGGGGCATTTACCTGTTGCGTCTCTTTCAGGACGGCCGGGTGTGGACTAAAAAGATTATAAAAGAATGAAAAATAGTAAGAGAATGAAAAAGAATTTGCTGTTTTGTGCTTCACTCCTCAGCATGGGAGCAATGGCACAAGAGAACAATGTGCAGATACTCGTAGGGCCGGATGTGCTGGTAGAGTATCAGATGGTCAATATGTCGGCCAACGGACGGTGGGCCTGCGGTAATGTGAACGATGGTGAAGGCCGCGGTTTCCTATGGGACATCGTCAACAATGAGATAACCCAGGTGGCACCTATCGGACAGACTGCTCCGGTATTGGATGTGTCGAATGATGGAACCTTGGTGGGACTGTTTTCCACCACTGAAGCTTCAGAAAACGGGGCATCGTTGGAAATGGGTGGCTATTTCAAGGATGGCAGATGGCATTACTTACCGGATTGCGGTATTGCCAACGGCATCAGCGACAACGGACAGTATATAGCAGGTATCACCTATTACAATGGGTTATATATGGCTGCTACATGGACACTTGATGGAACAATGACCCTGTGGAGTCCGACCCACACGAGTGGAGGATACGATGTGAACAACGACGGAACGATGCTTTGCGGATATGCGAATGATTACGATAAGAACAACCGTACACCGTCTATGTGGAAACTTGATAAGGAGACAGGAACTGTTGATTCGACGTACCTCGACTACTCCAATGTGGGACCATTCAGTGTGGCATGGGGCTTTTCGCCCGACGGCACGAAGGTTACGGCCGACAAGGTGATCTACGACATCAATACCGGTGAGACCACTTCTATCGACTTTACCGGTGTGTATAATGCTGCCACTCATGAAAAGAGTGGCACTGTCTTTGGATATGAGTTCTTCAGGGTGACAAACAAAGGAAATGTAATCGGACACTACACCTCAAGCATGCAGGATGTACAACATGCTGCTTATGTGTTGGATGGAAAAATCTATGACCTTCAGGAGTACTTGGAAGTGAATTACAACATTGACTTTCAGGGTTGGGAACTGCTGGAGTGTACGGGTATTTCTGAAGACGAGATGGTGTTTGCCATCAGTGCCTACGATACAAACAGTGTGCCTCGCCCGATAATTATCAACCTCAAAGCCAATCTTACCAATCCGGCACCCACTTCGCTGAAGGCTGTGCAGATGGAGGGTACATCCGTTTGTCGCCTGACCTGGAAGGCTCCTCTGGCCAATGTGGAAGGAGTAAAGGGGTATCATGTGTGGAGAAATGGCGAAGTGATTGCTGAAGTCTCATCTGCAGTGTATGCTTATTACGACCAAGGAGTTGCCAATGGCAGCTACGAATACGCTGTTACAGCTGTGTACGATGAGAGCGAGTCGGACAAGTCGCAGAATGTGACTGTAGAAATGGCCGATTATCAGATGAAGGCTCCACGCCATCTTACTGCTGTTCAGGCAGGATTGTGTGATGTACGCCTCTTTTGGAAAGCCCCGCTTGCCAATCGCCCGGCTCTGAAGTATGGCACAGCAGATGATAACATCTATTCATTCGGTGGTGGCGACTATTCGTTTGAGCAGGCTGTACGCTTCGATGTGGAAGACCTCGCGGTCTATAACAAAAACGTGACCGACATTACATTCTATCCCATGAGTCGCCAGAATAAATGGACGGTGAATTTCTATACAGCCAAGGATACTGCTCTGTTCTATTCAGAAGTGTTGGATGACAGTAATCTGGTGTATGGCATTGAAAATACGGTGCGCTTGAAGAATCCCGTAGTGCTGCCTGAAGGCGAAGACATCTATGTCGGCATTCTGGTGGATGTCACCGGATTCGGAGGGTATGAGACACTGGGTGCCATCTTCAACAAATACAAGCCCGGATATTCCGACCTGCTCCGTCGGGTGGGCGAGGATAATTTCATGTCGCTTTATGAAAATGCCATGAATGATGAAAACGGTGCCTACGAGTATCCCATCACCTTCCCCATTGGTATGTGTTTCGGCGATGAGTCACAGACGACAGGCAATGATGTGGTTTCTTACAAAATCTATGCCGACAAGGTGGAAGTGGCAACATCGAACGGACTGAAACACCGCATGGAGAGTGTGGCAGACGGAGAGTATCGTTTCGGCGTGGCTGCCGTTTATGACAACGGCTCGGCCAGTGCTCCGGTTGAGACCATCATCAAAGTGACAGAGAATACTGCAGCATACAAGGCTATCGATCCCACAGTGACAGTGGGTGAAGGCGGTATGGTGTCTGCCGCTTGGGAAGCACCCATGAACGATGATGAAACTTACATTACTTATGCCGGAGACACGCCTACGATAACAGTTGCTCCTACTGAGGACGAAGGATACAGTTGTCTGTTGGCTGCCAAATACGACAGCGACAAACTGGGCAACTATGCCGATTACCAAATTACAGAACTGAAATTCTACCCGACATCTGATGCCGACTTTATCCTTTATCTGCAAGAGGATGGTGTTGAAGTAGGCTTTGTGGAGTTGCCTCGTGGTGTTGATTATATCAAAAATACATGGAATACCTACAAGTTGGAGAAACCTGTAACCGTCAAGGCTGGTTCGGAGTACACCATGGTTGTTGATGTATGGCAGGTGACTGCCGGTGAAGCTCCGTTGGCTATGGACGGACTGCCTGCATTTGAGAATGAATCCGACCTCTATTCAAGCGATGGCGGCGAAACATATACTTCGCTGTGTACATCGAACTCTTCAAGTGGATATGGAAACTGGATGATGGGACTTGTTATCCGCGAACCGGAGTCAAAGCCCTTGCCTGTAGCCGGTTACAACGTGGTCATCGACAGGAAGCAGGTGACTGAATCACTTCTGACAGAGACATCCTATACAAAACAATTGGCAGAGGGAACACATACATTCCGTGTGGATGTCCTTTATACGGGTCTCGCAAGTGCTGTGACAGGTAGTACAAAATTGGTGATTGTATCCTCTGCCAGCGACGGCATTGGTTCTATCGGATCGGATGTTATCGCATTGGATGCTACGGATACACAGATAAAGGTGTCTGGTGGTGACGTGACAGGCGTGAAGATGTACGATATGGCCGGTCGTCTGGCTGCTCAAACTGAAGGCGACACACTGGATGTGTCTCACGTAGGAAGCGGTATCTATCTGTTGACTGCAATTGTTGATGGCAAGGAAATTACTCGAAAGGTAAACAAAAAATAAGGGATTCAACACGATGAAATCATTGAATAAATACATCTTGTCGGCCGCCCTCTCATTGGTGGGCGGTGCGGCAATGGCACAGACTACTATCGGATACACCAATGGTACGTGCAACCGTACCAAGACTTTTCGCGTCGGAAACTCTACGACTCAAGGTATGGCTTTCTACCTTGACGCAGAGAAGGCGCAACAGTTGAAGGGAGCTACCCTGCAGTCGTTCATCACACACGTGGGGACGAACCAGACCACCGATGCCAGCTTCTTCATCACCAAAGAGCTGGGGGGCACGGCACTCTATTCGCAGGCTTTCACTCCAGGTTCGGCATTGAAAGCTAATGAGTTCAAAGCTACATCTGCCTATGTGCTTGACGGTGAACCTTGCTACATCGGATGGGTGATGAACACGCCCACCAGCTATCCCACATTGTCATTCGACCTCAGCTGTGACTTCGCAGAGGGAACTTGCTGGGCTTACAAGGACAACGGTTGGGCAGATGTCTCCGCTGCCGGCTACGGTGCTCCCAATGTACAGATTGTTGTGACCGGGGTGGATGCTTTTGCCGATATGGTGGCCAAACCCCTGCAACCGGAGGGATACCAACAGGCCGGTGTCGCACAGGTCTTCAACGGTCAGGTGTTCAACTACGGTTCAGAGACCGTCACCTCGTTCGACATCACCTGCCGTTTGGGAAATGCCGAACCGATTGTCTATTCTATCAAGGACGTGGCTTTGAAGAGCGGTGCTACTTACGACTACACACTGCCCGAATACCTGACAAGTGAATCGGGGATATTGGACTTGGAGGTGACTGTAAGCAATGTCAACGGTGCAGGCGACATCGATGCAACAGACAACACAGCCTATACCTCTACCTATCTTTATCCGGAAGAGGTTGAGAAGAAAATCTTGTTGGAGGTCTTCACCGGACAGGCATGTGGTAACTGTCCGGCCGGTCACACGGCATTGGCCAATGCTATGAAGGGTATTGAGGATGAGTTTATCGAAGTGGCTCACCATTCGGGTTATTATCCGGATGCCTTCTCTATGGCAGAAGATTGGGAATACACGTGGCTTTACGGTACCAGCGGCACGTATGCTCCGGGTGCTACGGTCAATCGTACAATTGTTCCTGCTATCAGCACTGAGAGTGTGGTGTTTGCCAGCAACACGCAATCTTATTCAAACGCAGCCATTCAGGCACTTCGTGGCAACCAACCCTATGTTGGCATCAAGATGTACAATGAGTTTGACGAACAGACGCGCAAAGGCTCGGTAGTTGTTGATGTGACTACCTATGTTGTTCCTTCCGACTCCATGCATACACTGAATGTCTGGCTTGTGCAGGACGGATTGGTGTCCATGCAATCGGGTGCAGGCAGCAACTATGTGCACAATCACGTCTTCCGTGGGGCATTGACCAACAGTGCTTGGGGATTGCTGATTCCGTTGACCGAGGGTGAAACCGTCCGCCGCTCATTCGCCTATGAAATTCCCGAAGCCATCCGTGCTTCTTATTATGCTGATACCATCAATTATTATTTCGATGCCATTCCTGCCGATATGCAGCTGGTGGCATTTGTCAGCGACTTCAGCAGTAGCAATCCGCAGGCTTGCAATGTGCACAATGCTGCAAAGGTGGCAGTTCTCACCAATAACATGGCCGACGGTATCGGTCGTGAAGAATTGGCGGCAACGCCGTCGGTTGTCACTGTAGCAGGCCGCACCGTGTCATTGCCTGCAGGTTGTGCCGGAGCAGAAGTTTACAGCATCACCGGTGCTTTGATGCATCAGGCTGCAGCCGGAGAATCTTCTTTCACTTTGCCCAAGGGGCTCTATCTGATTCGTGTGCGTATGGCAGACGGTTCGGTTGAGGGCTGTAAAGTGGCAATTGGCGGATGATGACCATGTGGTGCAGGCTGCAAAATTGTATCTTGTAAATACTGAATGAACATATGAAGAAATTTTCAATCTTAGCGGCGACCTTGCTTGCTTCCTCTTTAGTGATGGGGCAGAGCAAGGTCTCGCCTTATACAGTCCACCGCTTGCATTCGCAGCATACAGAGACTCGCAGCCTCTCTTCGGCTACGGAGTATGCCAGTGCTTATCTGCATACCCAGGGCGAAACGGATATGGCAGCCCTTGAGGCATTGGGGGTGAAGGTCACCCTCCGGCTCGACGGTATCCTCACAGCCCGCATACCTCTTGACAGGGTGGAAGAGATAGCCGCATTGGATTTTATCAGATATGTTGAGGTGGGCACCCCTGTCCGTCAGATGCTGGACAAAGCCCGTCCTGCTGCCAATGTCGATAAGGTGCATGGCGGTGAGGCACTGGATATGCCTCTGACAGGAAAAGGGGTAGTCGTCGGCATCATCGACGGTGGTTTCGACTATACCCATCCGGCATTTTATGACGAAGAGACAGGAGCACTCCGCATCAAGCGTGTGTGGGAACAGGGGACCACAGAGGGTACCGCTCCCGAAGCTTTCGGTTATGGTGTCGAACTTGCTACAGCCGAAGCCATTCAGACGGCAGGAGCCGATGTGAACAATCAGTCGCACGGCTCGCACGTGGCAGCCATTGCAGCCGGTGCCAACCGCAAGGAGGACAATGCCTATTATGGCATAGCTCCCGATGCCGACATCGTATTGGTGAGCAAGGGGCCGGTGACGGCCAACAGTGCCAACATTTCCGATGCCATTTCCTATATCTGCGACTACGCTGCTTCTGTAGGGAAACCGTGTGTCGTCAATATGAGTCTGGGATGGAATCAAGGACCTCACGACGGCACCTCTACCTTCGACCGTGTGGCCGATCAGCTGCAGGGCGAAGGACGTCTGCTTGTCGGTTCGATGGGCAATTACGGCAACGACCCTGTCCACATATCCAAGACTTTCACCGGTAGTGGTGACACCCCCTTAAAGACAATGGTGGCATACAAGATAGCGCCCTCTGCCAGCAATGTCGGTGGTGAGGTGGATATCTGGGGCGATGTGGGCATGGCTTTCGACCTGCAGGTCGTTGTAGTCCGTAACACGAGTGGTAGTGAAGTTGCAGCATTTGATGTGATGGATGTGGCCTTGGCTGAGGGGGCAACGTGTGAGTTTACGCTTTCCAACCGTATTTCGGGCAAGGTTACAGTCACTACAGAAATCAATCCCTTGAATGGCAAGCCTCATGCCTTTGTGTCGTTGGGTGTGGAGAGCCGTTCCATGGGTATGACCATCGGTCTCGTTATCACTCCCCGTTCAGCGGGTACCGTTCATGCATGGGCCGATGCTACATACACGACTTTTGAAGAAGAAGTGCCTGACGGATGGACACCGGGCGACAAGCAGTACACCTTGTGTGAGATTGGTGGTACAGGCAAGAGAATCATTTCCGTAGGAGCCTATGTCAGCAGCGATTCTTACGTCGAGTTAGGGACATCGCAAACGAAAAAGACCGATGAGGTTCTCGGCACCTTGGCCACTTTCTCCAGCATAGGTCCCACGATGGACGGGCGCATGAAGCCCGATGTCATTGCTCCGGGCACGTTCATTGCATCGGCTGTCAATTCGTACGATATTTACAAGACTTCTTATCCGACGGCTTCAGCCGTGGCATTTGGCGGCAATACCTACAACTACTCTTATATGCAGGGAACTTCGATGGCGGCACCGTTCGTTACTGGTGTATTGGCCACATGGTTGCAGGCCAATCCGGCTTTGACCCCCGAGGATGTACGCACAGTCTTGTCCCGCACGGCTATGAACGACGAGCATACCCAACCATCCACATGCGGTTATGGCAAGATAGATGCCTATGCCGGACTGGCAGAGGTACTGGCTATGGCCGATGGGATAGACGGAGCGGAGGTTGATGCCAGGCAGTCTGATGCCGTCATCGTCGGAGGTCCGACAGGCGGAATCAGTTTGCTCTTCACCCGCGATTTGCCTTTGGCTGACGTTGAACTTTACGATGTGGCGGGTATCCGTCATTATGCCCGGAAGCTTTCTGCCGTATCTGCCGGTCAGACGCTTGTTCTCCCGGCAGACGCTCATCTTCGGGGAATATGTTTCCTGCGGGTGAATGGCCGGACTATGAAAGTGACCAATTAGCCCTGTTCCTTTTTCCTCATGCATAACAATTCATCATCTTCAAGCAGCTCCATCGAGCCATTGGGGATGATGAATTCTTTTTTTCCCCGTTTGATCAGCATTACCAGTGTGCCCTCGGGCAGTGGCATATCCTTGAGGTTGTTTCCTTGAGCTATCATCTCGGCAGTGAGTTTGAGCGAGTGCAGGTGAGTGCCCACTTCTTCGGGAATCTCTACCCCGAAATGATTCTCCTCGTTGGGTAGCGGTTCGTCCAGATGCAGCCTGCGTGCCACCCATGAGATGGTAGAACCTTGTACGACGAGCGACAGGATGGTGATGAAGAAGACGATGTTGAATATCACTTTGGCTCCCTCTATTTCCGCCACTACCGGATAGGTGGCAAAGATGATAGGTACGGCGCCGCGTAGTCCCACCCACGAGACAAACAGGCGCGAAGCCGTCGTTATTCCCCTGAAGGGCAGCAGGCTCAGCCATACGCTCAGCGGGCGTCCTACCAGCATCATGAACACACCGATGAGCAGTGCCGGGATGGCTACAGGAGCCAATTCATGCGGGTTGACCAACAGTCCCAAAGCAAGGAACATGATGATTTGGAAGAGCCAGGTCATGCCGTCCATGAAGGTTATCATCTCTTTTTTGTTTTCCAGCGGGCGGGCATTCCCCACCACCATGCCGGCAATATAGACAGCCAGATAGCCGTTGCCTTGTGCCAGAGTGGTGAGTGTGAAGATGAGGAAAATGCCGCTGAGCAGCAGGATGGGGTAGAGCGACGAGTTGCTCAGCCTGATGCGGTTCACCAGCAATATCAGCAGGCGTCCCAGCAGGTATCCTCCGACTCCTCCTACGGCAAACTGTACCGCCAGCATACCGGCTATTTCCGCTGCTCCCATACCGGCAGAACTTATCACTTGTATCAGCACGATGGTGAGCATATAGGCCATGGGGTCGTTGCTTCCGCTTTCCAGTTCGAGCATGGGGCGCAGGTTGTGCTTCAGGTGCATCCGTTGCGAACGCAAGATGTTGAACACCGAGGCCGAATCCGTTGACGACATGGTGGCTGCCAGCAGCAGCGAGGTCAGCAGTGGGAGGCTCAAACCGGTGATTCCCCAGTCCGACAAAGTGTAGATGAACAGTCCGGTGAACAGGGTTGTCAGTGCCACTCCTACCGTGGAGAGCACGATGCCCGGCCACAATACGGGGCGTATCTCCTGAAAACTGGTGTCCATGCCTCCGGAGAAGAGGATGATGCAGAGTGAAATCATGCCGATGAACTGTGCTTCATCAGCACTGTGAAACTGTAGCCCCAATCCGTCGCTGCCGAATATCATACCCACAACGAGGAAAATCAATAGGGTAGGGACTCCGAACTTATATCCGGTCTTGCTTACGATTATGCTGACAAACAGGAGTACCGCTCCTATCAGCAACAAGGTTTCAGGTGTGAATGTGCTCATCGCTCTGTCTGTTGTTTTTGTGATTTTACATCTGTTTTCTTTTCGCTTGGTCTATGTGTACAAAAATAGGTAGTTTTTTTTAATAACAGAAAGAATGAAAGGTTTGTTTTGAGAATCTGCCCTATTTTTCATATTCTTATACAGTCTGATAAAAAGAAAGAGGCTGTGCATTTTATGTCTTATCTGCATAGAAACATAGAGTGCACAGCCTTCTTACTATTTCACCAGTCACTAGTAGCTAGTAGCTAGT
>CAZTPB010000018.1:6491-19603 GCA_964614555.1 uncultured Bacteroides sp. | reverse complement strand
TTATCTCAAACAGGGTGCAAAGTAACAACTTTTATTCCTAATTACCAAGTATTTTGGCAATTAATTCTGTTTTTAATCCTGATTTTGTTCTTCTTTAAGCAAATCACACAGCATTCTGAGGGCAGAACTGGTCGCTTTTGCTATATTATGGTCGCGCCCGTCGTCACCCTCTATTTTCATCGTTACTATTTTACTTCGGCTCCCTGCCGCAATCCAGATTGTCCCCACCGGAGTTGCGGCTGTTCCTCCTCCGGGACCGGCCACTCCAGACGTGGCAATGGCATAATCCGTATTCAATGTTTCAATTGCTCCGCGCACCATTTCGCAAACAGTCTCTTCGCTCACCACTCCGCAAGCTTCTATCGTTTGCGTATTTACACGCAACAAGTTTTCCTTGACCTGATTGGCATAAGCTACCACACCTCCCTTATAATAATGTGAACTACCGGGTATAGCGGTAATGGCAGCTGCCAAATTACCTGCAGTGCAACTCTCTGCCGTAGCCAATGTCTGTCCGTCCTTCCACAACAATTCGCTAATTTCTCTACTTATCAATTTGGTTTCTATTGTCATAGCTCTTTTTAATTAATTAAAACTTCACCCGTGAATAAGCAGGCAAGTCTATGGTACAAAACTCCTTATTCTGATATTTGAAATATCCCGCGATAGCTATCATGGCCGCATTGTCGGTGGTGTAGCCAAACTTGGGGATATAGACATTCCATCCGTAACGGCGGGCATGATCATGAAAAGCATTGCGCAAACCATTGTTGGCCGACACACCTCCTGCTACAGCCACCTCTTTGATGCGCAAATCCTTGGCCGCCTTGCGCAACTTATCCATCAGCACATCCACAACGGTAGCTTCCAACGAAGCGGCCAAATCCTCTTGATGCTGTCCTATGAAGTCCGGTTCCTCTTTCAGGCGGTCGCGCAGGAAATAGAGGAAAGAGGTCTTCAATCCGCTGAAGCTATAGTCATATCCAGCTATATGGGGTTTGGCAAAACTGTACGCTTTCGGATTCCCCTGACGGGCCAAACGGTCGATGACAGGTCCTCCGGGATAGCCCAGCCCCATCACCTTAGCAGCCTTGTCGATGGCTTCACCCGCTGCATCATCTATTGTCTGTCCCACTATCTCCATGTCGTTATAACTCTTCACCAACACGATTTGTGAATTGCCGCCCGACACAAGCAGGCAAAGGAACGGATATTGCGGATGCTTGTTCTCCACCCCTTCTTCCTCTATAAAATGAGCCAGCACATGACCATGCAAGTGGTTGACATCTATCATAGGTATGCCCAATGAACGTGCAAAACCCTTGGCAAACGACACCCCTACGAGTAAAGAGCCCATCAAGCCGGGGCCTCTGGTAAAGGCTACGGCACTCAGCTCTTCCCTCTTCACTCCGGCACGCTTCAATGCCTCATGCACCACCGGCACCACATTCTGCTGATGGGCACGACTGGCCAATTCAGGCACCACTCCCCCGTATGCCTCGTGTACAGCCTGACTGGCCACCACGTTAGAGAGCAGCACTCCGTTACGAATCACGGCCGCCGAAGTGTCGTCGCACGACGACTCTATACCTAATATTATTATATCTTCCATACGACAGCTCTTTTTTTTATTGAAGCAGCACCCCCTCACACAGGAAGTGCCTCTTTCGCGCTGCAAAGATAGTGCAAACCGAGCGGACTACAAAATAAAAGCTTTTATTTTTAGACCCGAGGTGTCACCCATCCTTGCAATCCATTTGCTAAAAGTTTTTAGCGAACACCTATATATATAATTAATGTATAAAGAGAATGTTTAAATCTTCAGCAATATAAATGCCCGGTCAAGTATCCTAAGATACTCAATACGTCAATACCTCCAGCCCCTGTTCGGTCATCAGGAAAGTGTGCTCCCATTGGGCGGAAGGAAGCTCGTCTTCTGTCACTACCGTCCAACCGTCCTCCTCATCGACGAAGACTTCGTAGGTACCCATGTTTATCATCGGCTCGATGGTGAACACCATACCGGGGACGAGCAGCATACCTGTACCTTTGCGTCCGAAGTGCTCCACTTCGGGATCTTCGTGAAACTCCAGTCCTACTCCATGTCCGCAAAGGTCGCGCACAACGGAGAAGCCATTCTTATGGGCATGACGCTGGATGGCATTGCCGATGTCGCCTACAAACCCGAAAGGACGGGCTGCTTCCATACCGACAGTGAGACATTCGCGCGCCACATCCACCAGGCGTTGTTTCTCTGAAGTGGTCTGTCCGATGACGAACATACGTGACGCGTCGCTGTAATATCCGTCGAGGATGGTTGATACATCCACATTGATAATGTCGCCTTCCTCCAATATCTCTTCATCTGAGGGGATGCCGTGGCAAACCACTTCGTTGATGCTCGTACACACACTCTTGGGAAATCCCTCATAACCCAGCGGTGCAGGCACTGCTCCGTGGTCAAGGGTGTATTCGTGCACCAGACGGTCTATCTCTGCCGTACTCATCCCAACCTTTATCTCACTGGCTACCAAGTCGAGCACACCGGTATTCACCACCCCACTCCGTCGGATACCTTCTATCTGTTCGGGGGTCTTTATCAGGCTCCGTTTCGGTACAAGGTGGCCTTTATTCTGAAAATAGAGCACCTGTTTGTCAAGTTCGGTCAACTCCTGCCCTCTCGGCACGCGCCAATTTCTGCAAATCTTCTTACTCTGCATATCCAAATTATTATATATAGGGATTTTTCGTTTTGGAGTGCAAAAATACAATAGTTTATCGAGAATTTCTCCCAGACGGGGGAAAAATATCTCCCGGACAGGGAAAAAATATGGGTAATGAAGCTATCCCTCATCACCCACATTTTATTGTCGGCCCTTGTCACAAATCACAATCCTGTACTGAAATAGCATCCGACGCTGACACCGCAGAAATGGTCGTCGAGTGCAGGGTTGTAGTTGTATTGCACAGAAACGGGAAGGGTGAACGAACCAAGTTCGAATTCATGTCCGGCACTGAGCCCCAGCTGGTTGAATTCGGCCTTCTCCGTGCAATAATAGTAAGACTCCATGGGGACGAAACCTACCGTAGCATTAAAATCTACCACCGAGATGGAGAAGGGATAAGACAGTTCAAGATACGAGGGCACATCAGTGACATCCTCATACGTGGTGCCCAACACGATAGAATACCACGAAAGGGTGAGCGGGAACTTCTCGCTGACGGTATAGCTCAACCCCACATCGAGGCTGTGTCCAAGGTTGTAAGGGAAAAGGTCGCTACAATCATAATAGTCGGTAAGCGAAAGGGTAAAGTTACGCCACGACGCTTCTGCAAAGAGGTCTATCTCATCGTAGCGGTCGCCCGACAAGGATTTAGTCCCCCAAAGACCCAGACTCAGTGCCCAATCTTCTTTTTCGTAGTCAAACGACACTGTGGGCTGCACACTCAAGTCGGCCGAATGCAAACCACGCCACCAATAACCGCTCACTGCATCCAAACCGGCATTCAGACTCCAATTACCATCACTCTCCTGCGCATTCATCTGCGCCGGCATCACTGCCCCCCATGCGAGGACAGAAGCCATCTTCATAAGATTTTTCGTCTTCAATTTCAAACTATTCTTTTTTATTTTTATAAAATTTCGCTGCAAAGATAATAAAAGTCCAACTTTATTTCTATCTTTGCCGCAAATTTTTGAGAAATACATCATTTATGTTGCATCTTTAGTTAAGGTTTATACAAAATTGGCAGAACAAAGATTAGAACCCGTTGGTAACATCATCGACATTAAGCACGTATCTAAATGGTTCGGAGACAAGCAGGTGCTTGATGATGTGAATTTGTCTGTAAAGAAGGGAGAGTTTGTCACCATCTTAGGTCCGTCGGGCTGTGGTAAGACAACCCTGTTGCGAATATTGGCAGGCTTTGAGACAGCCACCGAAGGAGAAATATTGATTGCCGGTGAAGACATTACACAGACTCCGCCGCACAAGCGTCCCATGAATACGGTATTCCAACGATACGCCCTGTTTCCTCACCTGAATGTATTCGACAACATCGCTTTTGGCCTGAAACTGAAGAATTTCAAGAGCGACATCATCGAAGAGAAGGTACACCGGGCCTTGAAAATGGTGGGTATGACCGACTATGAACACCGCGACGTAAACTCCCTTTCGGGCGGACAACAACAGCGTGTAGCCATCGCCCGCGCTATCGTCAACCAGCCACAAGTGCTCCTGCTCGACGAACCTTTGGCTGCACTTGACCTGAAGATGCGTAAAGATATGCAAATGGAGCTGAAAGAGATGCACAAGACATTGGGCATCACTTTCATCTATGTGACCCACGACCAGGAAGAAGCCCTGACACTGAGCGACACCATCGTGGTGATGAGTGAAGGCATCATCCAACAGATAGGCACACCCACCGACATCTATAACGAACCGAAAAACTGCTTCGTGGCCGACTTTATCGGAGAAAGCAACATCCTCAACGCCACCATGCTGGAAGACAAACTGGTACGCTTCATGGACACAGAATTCAAGTGTGTGGATGAAGGCTTCGGATGCAACGTACCGGTAGATGTCGTCATCCGTCCGGAGGACATCTATATCATGACACCGACGGAAAACGCCATGCTCACCGGTAAAGTGACCTCGTGCATCTTCAAGGGCGTACATTACGAAATGACCGTAGTGACCCCCAACGGATACGAACTGATGATACAGGACTATCATGCCTTTGAACCCGGACAGGAGGTGAGCCTCATCATCAAGCCTTCGGACATTCATGTGATGGAAAAAGAGCGCACCTGCAACACCTTCGATGCTGTGGTAGAAGACGACACACACATAGAGATGCTGGGAGCAAGCTTCGAATGCCTGCCACACGGATTGGAAAAGGGCACAGAAGTAAAGGTGGAAGTCGATTTCGACAAGATAGACCTGACGGACGACAAGGAAGACGGTGTGCTTGAGGGCAACGTACACCTTATATTATATAAGGGTAACATTTACCACCTGACCATCGTCACCGACGAACACGACCACCTTTATGTCGATACCAACGACGTGTGGGACGACGGAGATATGGTAGGCATCAACATCAGACCCGAAGACATGAGAATAATTCACGATTGACAATCGACAGTTCACAATTATCAGAAAAGTGAGACAGATACTACGCTTTTTCACCAGACGCAGCACATGGGCGAGCCCCTACATCCTGTTCCTGCTGCTTTTTGTGGTGCTCCCGCTGGTTCTCATCGGGGTCTATGCATTCATGGATTACGAAGGCAGATTCACGATGGCCAACTTCACCAAGTTCATCGAACAGCCAGAAGCGCTCAACACCTTCATCTACTCCGTAGGAATGGCCATCGTCACCACCTGCCTCTGCATCCTGCTCGGCTATCCGGCGGCCTATATCCTGAGCAACAAAGAGTTCAACACTTCCAAGACACTGGTGCTGCTCTTCATTCTGCCTATGTGGGTCAACATCCTGATACGCACACTGGCCACTGTATCGCTTTTTGACATCACCGGCATCCCGCTCGGACAAGGGGCACTGCTCTTCGGCCTTACCTACGACTTCCTGCCTTTCATGATTTATCCCATTTACAACACGATGACGAAGATTGACAAGAATCTCATTGAAGCGGCTCAGGACCTCGGTGCCAGCCAGCTGAATGTGTTTGTAAAAGTGATATTCCCCCTCTCACTGCCCGGCGTGCTCAGTGGCATCATGATGGTGTTCCTGCCTACCATCTCCACATTTGCCATATCCGAGTTGCTCACGATGAACGACATCCGCCTCTTCGGCTCTATCATTCAGGAAAACATCATGCTGAGCGACACGATGAACTACGGAGCGGCACTCTCGCTCATCATGCTATTAATCATAGGTATCACCAGTCTCTTCGAAAACAGCAGCAAGGAGAACCAGCAGCTCAATCAGGGAGGACTCATATAAAAAACAGGAAAAGAGATATATGAACGGAAAGAAACTTTTGGCTAAAGGATACCTCTGGCTATTGCTGGCCATCCTTTACACCCCGATACTCATCATCGCCATCTTCTCGTTTACCGAGACGAAGGTATTGGGCAACTGGACCGGCTTCTCCCTCAAGCTCTACACCTCGCTCTTCGACGGAGGCATGAGCCACTCGCTGCTGAGTGCCATTGAAAACACCATCGTCATCGCTTTGGTGGCTTCAACGGTTTCCACCGCATTGGGCAGCATTGCCGCCATCGGTATCTACAACCTGAAGGCAAAGCCGCGGCAAGCTGTGAACTTCCTCAACAACCTGCCGCTCATCAACCCCGACATCATCACCGGCATCTCCCTTTTTCTGCTCTTCGTCTGGTTGGGCATCTCACAAGGATACACCACGGTAATCCTGGCACACATCACCTTCTGCACCCCGTATGTAGTGCTCAGCGTAATGCCCCGCCTCAAGGGTATGAATCCGAATATCTATGAAGCCGCGCTCGACCTTGGAGCCACTCCTTTCCAAGCATTGCGCAAAGTCATCATCCCCGAAATCAAACCGGGCATCATCAGCGGATTCATCCTTTCGTTCACCCTCTCCATCGACGATTTTGCCGTCAGCCTCTTCACCAAAGGGAACATCGGTTTGGAAACCCTCTCTACCTACATCTACTCCGATGCGCGCAAGGGAGGACTCACACCTGAGTTGCGCCCGCTGTCAACCATCATCTTCGTTTCGGTGCTGGTGCTGCTCATCATCATCAACAAGCGGAGCGAACGGCAAGCGCAACAGAAAAAGATTTAGCAAACCAATGAAACTAACTGATTTTCAATAATTAACAAACAAACAAATTAACAAAACAACACGTAAAAAACAATGAAAAAGTTCCTGAATCTCAGCCTGTTTATCGCAGTGCTGTTCGGGTTTCTCCCGACAAACCATTCGTATGCCGCTGACCGTGCTCACACATTGAAAGTGTACAACTGGGCAGATTACATCGACGAGGATTTGCTCGAAGAGTTTAAAGTGTGGTACAAAGAACAGACCGGCGAAGAGGTGGAAATCATCTACCAGCTCTTTGACATCAATGAAGTGATGCTGGCCAAGCTTGAAAAAGGGCACGAAGACTTTGATGTTGTATGCCCTTCAGAATACATCATCGACCGTATGCTGGAAAACGATATGCTGCTGCCCATCAACCGCGACTTCGGAAACACTCCTGACTATATCAAGAATGTCTCTCCCTATGTCATCGAGCAGTTTGCCAAACTGGACAAACCGGGAAAAGCCGCCAACGACTATGCCGTAGGATATATGTGGGGCACTACAGGTATCCTCTACAACCCCACTTTTGTCACCAGAGAGGAGGTAGATTCATGGGGTATCCTTTGGGACAACCGTTTTCAAGGAAAAATCCTGATGAAGGATGCCTACCGCGACATCTATGGCCCCATGCTGATGTATGCCCGCTATCAGGACATCCTCAACGGCAACGTGACTCGCGAACAACTGATGAACGACTCTTCCGACGAGGCTATCGCCACTGTAGAAAACCTGTTGAAGGAGGCCAAAAAGAACATTGCCGGATGGGAAGTCGATTTCGGCAAGGAAATGATGACCAAAGGCAAGATATGCATGAATGTCAGCTGGAGCGGCGATGCTGTATGGGCTATCGAAGAAGCCGAAGCTATCGGACTCTCGCTCGCTTACCACGTACCGCGCGAAGGCTCGAACGTATGGTTTGACGGATGGGTAATCCCGAAATATGCCGTCAACACCAAAGCGGCAGCCTACTTCATCAACTTCATGTGCCGTCCGGACAATGCCCTGCGCAACATGGATGCCATCGGCTACGTCAGCGTCATTGCCACACCCGAAATTCTTGAAGCCAAGACCGACTCCACACTCACCGACATTACAGACCTCAGCTACTTCTTCGGTCCCGGAGCTGACAGCGTAAAGGTCAACTCCATCCAATACCCCGACCGTTCTGTCATCGGACGCACCGCACTGATGCGCGATTGCGGAAGCCGGACAAAAGACATGCTGGAGATGTGGAGCCGCGTCAAAGGAGACAGTCTCGACAGTTGGATAATCGTAGTCATTGCAGCCGCGGCCATAGCCATTGTAGGATGGGGCATATCCCGGAAAATGAAGAACAACAAGATGAAGAACAAGAAGAACAGCAAAAAAAGGAAATAACGGCAGCATAAGGAAAGGGAGGTGCGTCTGTGAAAAGCAAATCATGACACACCTCCTTTCTTTTACACATGCTTCTTCTCTTACACATGCTTCTCTTAAATCAAAAAAATGAAAACAGAAATAACGGACATACTCCAAAAATACCTGCCCGGATATCGGGGGAAAGCCGAACGGATTACCGGTTCGGGAAGCAACCGTATTTACCTGCGGTTGGACGATACGGGACAAGGCAGCCTGATAGCCGTCTATGGCACTTGCATAGAAGAGAACAAAGCTTTTGTCAATATGGCCGGACACTTTGCAGGCAAGGGATTGCCAGTACCCAAAGTTATGGGCGACTTGAGCGGCGACGGACACTTCTATCTGCAAGAAGACCTTGGCAGACACTCGCTCTTCGACACCCTTGCCGAAGGGCGCAACAAAGGTGGTGACTATAGCGAAGAGGAGGAGAAGCTGCTTCATCGCACCATCGCCCAGTTGCCTCGTATGCAGTTCCTTGGCGGCGAAGGCTTGCGGGGCGAATGGTGTTATCCAAAGGCTGAATTCGACCGGCAAGGCATCCTTTTCGACCTGAACTACTTCAAATATTGCTTCCTGAAAGCAGCCGTATCCGATGTGGACGAGCTGGCATTGGATGATGACTTCAACCGCCTGGCAGAGGCATTGCTCCGTCGCGACGGATATCCATGGGGATTCCTCTACCGCGACTTCCAGGCACGCAACGTGATGCTTACCCCCGAAGGTGAACCGCGCTTCATAGACTTCCAAGGAGGTCGTAGGGGACCTGTTTTCTACGACCTTGCCTCGTTCCTTTGGCAAGCTGCAGCCCGTTATCCGCAACCGTTGCGCGAAAGACTGGTTGACACCTACTTGCTCCATGCCAAGCCGTTTGTCGGCGAGGTGGACAAAGGGGAGTTCGACAAGCGGTTGCAACTCTTTGTCCTCTTCCGCCTGATGCAAGTGCTCGGTGCCTACGGTTTCCGCGGATACTTCGAGAAGAAGGCACATTTCCTCACCAGCATACCGCCTGCCATTGAAAACATCAAGGATTTATCGGACACCGAAGAGAGCCCGCTCAAAGACCTCCCCTATCTTTGCAAGGTATTGGCCGAAGTATGTGCCAAGCCCGAATACAAGATGCGCGAAAAGAGACAAGGACTGACCGTAAGAGTGTTCAGCTTCAGCTACAAGAGAGGGATACCCGACGACCTTTCGGGCAATGGCGGAGGCTACGTGTTCGATTGCCGCAGCACACACAATCCCGGCAGGTATGAACCATACAAGCAACTGACCGGACTCGACCAGCCGGTAATCGACTTTTTGGAAAATGACGGAGAGATACTCACCTTCCTCGAAAGTGTATATCAGCTGGCCGATGCACATGTGGGACGTTACCTCGAACGAGGATTCACCGACCTGATGTTCTCCTTCGGATGCACTGGCGGACAACACCGTTCGGTCTATTCGGCAGAACATCTGGCACACCACCTGCACGAGAAATTCGGCATAAAGGTGGAGCTGACACATCGCGAACAAAACATACACAAGACACTGGAATGAAAGCACTGATATTTGCCGCAGGACTCGGCACCCGGTTAAGACCTCTGACTGACAACCGCCCCAAAGCACTGGTGGAGGCAAACGGCAAGCCTCTACTTGCCTACGTACTTGAAAAGCTGGCCCAAAGCGGATATACCGAAGTGGTCATCAACGTACACCACTTTGGCGGGCAAATCATCGACTACGTGGCCAACCATCCCATTGAAGGTATGACGATACGCATCAGCGACGAACGGGAGCTTTTGCTCGATACGGGCGGAGGCATCCGTCAGGCAGGCAACTTGTTCACACCCGACGGGAAACCTTTCCTCATACACAATGTCGATATCTTCAGCAACTTGGACTTGGGCAGATTTTACCGCCAGCACCCAACCTGCGAAGGAGCAACACTGCTTGTCAGCGAACGCAAGACTTCGCGCTATCTGCTCTTCCATCCCGAAGACAACCGCCTGATGGGGTGGACCAACATACAGACGGGTGAAGTGAAATCGCCCTACCCCAACCTCCGTATTGAAGATTGCCGCATGTATGCCTTTGCCGGTATCCATCTGTTCAGCCCCTCGTTGCTGCCACTGATGAGGGAATGGCCTTCGCGCTTCTCCATCATCGACTTCTACCTCTCGGTGGCAGACAAGGCACCCATCATCGGAGTCCCCAAGACAGACCTTCAACTCACCGACGTAGGCAAACCGGAGACATTGGCCGAAGTGGAGAGATTCATTAATATTTCCTAATATTCCCCCCTACATTGTCCCACCCTATCGGAATAAGTCGTATATTTGGACGGACTATAAGCTACGAGTGACGAGCTACAAGCTACAAGCTACGAGCTACAAAGTTACAAGAATTCATAATTAACAATTAACCCCATGACCAAGAAGATATTATTGTTAGGCTCTGGCGAACTCGGCAAGGAGTTCGTGATTGCCGCCCAACGCAAGGGACAATACGTCGTTGCGTGCGATTCGTATGCCGGCGCACCTGCTATGCAAGTGGCTGACGAGTGTGAAGTGTTTGACATGCTTGATGGCGATGCATTGATGGCCGCCGTAGAAAAGCACAAGCCCGACTTGATTGTACCCGAAATCGAAGCCATCCGCACCGAGCGCCTCTACGATTGCGAAAAGATGGGCATACAGGTAGTGCCCAGTGCGCGTGCGGTAAACTACACGATGAACCGCAAGGCTATCCGCGACCTGGCAGCCAAAGAACTCGGATTGAAGACAGCCAAATACTTCTACGCCAAAAGTTATGAAGAACTGGTTGAAGCCAGCAAAGAAATCGGTTTTCCCTGTGTGGTGAAACCGTTGATGTCCTCATCAGGCAAAGGACAGTCGCTGGTAAAGACTGCTGACGACCTTCGTCATGCATGGGAATACGGATGCGAAGGCAGCCGCGGCGACATCAAGGAGATGATTATCGAAGAGTTCATCCACTTCGACAGCGAGATTACACTGCTCACCGTCACACAGAAGAACGGTCCTACCCTCTTCTGTCCGCCCATCGGACACATCCAGAAGGGAGGCGACTATCAGGAAAGCTTCCAGCCAGCACCCATCAGCGACGAACATCTGAAGGCAGCTCAAGAGATGGCAGCCAAAGTGACCGAAGCCCTTACAGGAGCCGGTATCTGGGGAGTGGAGTTCTTCCTCAGCAACAAGGATGGTGTCTATTTCAGCGAACTCTCACCGCGTCCGCACGATACGGGTATGGTGACACTTGCCGGTACACAGAATCTCAGCGAGTTCGAACTTCATTGCCGCGCCGTGCTTGGTCTGCCAATTCCCGGTATCACACTCGAACGCATGGGTGCCAGTGCCGTCATCCCATCGCCTATAGCCAGTCAGGAACGTCCGCGTTATCGGGGTGAAGAGGAAGTGTGCGCCATGGACAACACCTATCTGCGCATCTTCGGAAAGCCTACCACCCGACTGAAACGCCGCATGGGTGTAGCCCTCTGCTATGCACCGCTTGGCAGCGACCTCGATGCCCTGCGCGACAAGTGCAAGGCCGCAGCCGCCAAGGTAGAAGTCTATTGATGCTCCTTAAGGAGTGTGTAGATTTCAGGCGCGGATTTCACGGATTACACGGATTTATATTTCAGTTTTATATCCCGACCATACAAAATCAAAAGAGGGTCTTGATTCGCCCAAAAGCGAATAACGGTTATAGGGAGTTCCCTTTCGCAAAGCGAAAATCCGCGAAATCCGCGCCTATAAAAATGGCCGCCATATCCGGGAGATAGGGAAAGGCTCCTTTCAATGACGGCCGGGGGGGAAAATCTTAACTTTATACCCTTGATATAGAATATATTATTTCAGTGTCCCGTTGTTGGCAGCTTCAATCATCTCAGCACTTGCATAGAGATAGATTTCCACACGGCGGTTTTCAGCGGCAGTCTTGCTTTCGTCATAATCATTGTATGCACGACCTTCTACCGTGACAATCTGTGAATTGGTAACGCCCAAACCGTTGAGGTAATTCTGTACAGACTGGGCACGGCTCAAAGACACCTTCTGGTTGGCTTCCAGAGTACCCACCTTGTCGGTATGTCCATAGATGGCCACATCCATATCAGCATTGTTCTTCAACACATTGGAGAATTCAGCCAAAGAGCTCTTGGCCACGGGCTTCAAAGTGCTTGAGTTGAAATCAAACAGGATACCGCTGTCGAAAGTCACCTTCACGGCTTGCAGACCGTTAGCGTCCTGTACACTCTCCACCTGAGCAGCTTCAATCTGCTCGGCAGCAGCCTTGGCCTTGTCCATCTTACGGCCGATGAGCACACCGGCACCCGTACCTACGGCAGTACCTACAGCAGCACCGATAGCCGTGTTTCCGGCCATCTTACCTACCAATGCACCGAGGGCTGCACCGGCACCGGCACCAATCAGACCACCTTTTGCTGTGTTGCTCATACCACAACTTCCCAAAATGAGCAATGCGCTCATAAACAGGGACATAAATTTCATTTTCTTCATGATGTTTGTTGTTTTTAATAAATGAAAAATTCAATTTGGGTGCAAATATAAGAAAAAGGATTGTAAATATACGCATAAAGTCGGATAAAATTTCATAGGATTGTATTGTATGCAAATATTTCCAACAAAGTTTTTCAGTTTTCAGCTGCAAATGACGGGCTGCGAGGGGTGTGGTGTCAGATGCGGCCATTCTTTCTTTCAAAAACAGGCGCGGATTGCACGGATGACACGGATTTTTTTTCAAAGACGTTTTTTACGTTTCCCAATCCGCATGGCAATTCCTTATCCGCGTAATCCGCTGCCTGAATCAACAACACTGAACCAATCAGAGCGGATTGCTCTCGTCACCACCATCGGAAGTGCCGCCACCGGAAGTG